>JAIDQW010000039.1 GCA_029062075.1 Paramuribaculum sp. | reverse complement strand
TGCTTGCCACCTCCCCAGTTGGGACGCGGATAATAGGAGTTCACGTTAGGACCGAGAGGGGTGGTGGTGTCCTCGGCACGGAAGTAGTCAAGGTGCTGAACAAGACCGGCAGCCTGCCACTGGTTGTTTGAGCAAGGTCCGGTGAACACTGCTCCGTCTGCCCAGTAGTCACGTTTGCCGATACCCTGGAAGAATACGCGCAGGTCGAATCCTTTCCACTGTGCATCGAGATTCACACCGAAGCTGTAACGGGGAGTATTATTACCGATAACAACAAGGTCACCGGACTTTTCTGCTGTATTTGAACCGGAGTTCACTACACCGTCACCATTAAGGTCGGCGTACATAACATCACCTGCTGCCCATCTGCTGCCGAGTGCGCTCTGGTCGTTGTTTTTGAGGTGTTCAGCCATTTCCGCATCAGTCTTGGCGATGCCTACAGTCTTGTAGCCCCAGATAGTGCCGAGTTTGGCGCCCTTGTAATAAGGACCATGCTGGTTTGTTCCGATTCCAAGTGATTTTGACGGGTTATTATTGTAATCATCGATGGTGATCTGATAGTCGGAGAGGTTTACACTGACACCATAGGTGAAATCCTGAACACGGTCACGCCAGTTTACTGTAACTTCCCAACCTTTTGAAGTCATGGAGATGCTGTTTACATTAGGCACTGAGGCACCGAGTACATCGGGCAGGTCAGGACCGGGTCCCACCATATCCATAGTCTTGCGCTGGTAGTAATCGAAGTTGCCGGTGAAGCGGTTGTTGAAAAGACCCCAGTCAAGACCTATATCCCAGGTCTGGTTCTTTTCCCATGTAAGTGTGCTTGCAACGAGACCGGGCTGTGAAGCAAGAGTGGGTCTCTTGCCGTTGATTAGCCAGCCGCCTGCATTTGCGCTGTATCCCATATTTGAATAAGTGGGGTACCAGCTATTGGTGTTCTGGTTGCCGAGACGGCCCCATGAGCCACGAAGCTTCAGGGTATTGAGAGTGCCACGGGCACCTTCCATAAATGCTTCCTGAGCGATATTCCAGCCGGCAGAGAAAGAGGGGCTTGTGCTCCAGCGGCGTCCGCTGCGGAAGCGTGATGTTCCGTCATAACGCACATTAGCTTCGAGCAGGTATCTGCCAAGGTAGTCGTAGTTGATACGGCCGAACCAGCCTGCAGTGCTCCATGTCGCTGTGCTACCGGTAACGGTTGCTGTTCCGTTGGTAGTGTCAATCCAGGGAATTTCATTGAGAATATCTGTGCGCTGTGCGCTGAACTGCTTGCGATTTAGCCATTCGCTCTGGAAACCACCCATCACCTTGAAGTTGTGTGACTCATTGAGTGTGAATGAGTAGTCTGCGTAAACATTGGGATTGAAATAGTTCTGCTTATAGTTGTAGTCATACACTGATGTGCTGCTGGGCATAGCCGAAGCTTTGTTTGCATAAGGCTGGTCGTCGCAGTCGTAGGAATATGTCTGCAGATAGTAGCGGTGGATATTCTGAGTATAAGTGCGGTAGTTGAATTCACCTCGTATATTCAGCCCTTTCAAAGGATTGATGTTGAAAGAGAACTGCTGGTCAAACTGGTCAGTATTCTTGAGGAAACGTCCGCCTTCTGTAAGAGCGGGTATGTATGTCTCACGAACATAGTGACCGTTTGGATCTTTTATAGGAATCATGTTCCAGTAACGCATAACATCATGGTAGAACTGGTTTGAACCGTTGTCACCGATCAGTGAAGGACCGTTATAGTCGTTTCTCCACCAGCGAGTGCTGTAGCCGAATGTCAGCCAGTTGGTAACTTTGATGCTTGCTCTGCCGTTGAGGTTGTAGCGGCGCAGACGGTCATCACCGTAACGCAGAATACCCTCCTGATCAAGAAGAGTGCCTGAGAAGTAGTAATTCACCTTTTCAGTACCGCCGTTAACAGAGATATTGTGCTCCTGAGAGAAACCGGTTTTTCCGAAATGCTCATGCAGGTAATCTACGTTTGCAATAGGAATGATATCTACATAGTCCCATACCTCCCAGTAATTGGTGTTGGGGTTGCGGAACATAGTCGGTCCGGTGGGATTTTCAAGGTAGTTCTTGATCTGCTCAACCTTTGCATCGGGGAGCCACTGACCGCCACCGTTATTGACAGAACCTTCGTTCATCATGATAGCGTAGTTGTAAGAGTCCATCTTTTCCGGCATACGGGTTACATGGCTGAAACGGAAAGAATCGCTATAGTTGACAGTTACCTTACCTTCTTTACCTTTCTTGGTAGTTACGAGAATAACACCGCCGGCTGCACGGATACCGTAGATTGAAGATGCTGAGGCGTCCTTAAGAATTGAAATACTTTCAACATCCTGAGGAGCTACTGTTTCCAGTGCACCTTCCATACCATCGATGAGAATAAGTGGAGTAACGCTTGAACCTGTGCCGATAGTACCTGTACCGCGGATATTCATAGAGCGGGTGCCGTTGAGCTGACCGCCGAGATTTGATGACAGCACGTTAAGACCGGGGACAAGACCCTGAAGCGCATCGCTCACCGAGGATACGGGGCGGTTGCTGAGTTCCTTGGCACTTACAGCCGAAACAGCACCGGTAAGATTAACTTTTTTCTGTGAACCGAAGCCGACAACCACAACCTCATCAAGGGTTTCGATGTCATCTTCGAGAGTGATTGTGAGCGGAGTGCCTTCCCACTTTACTGTAGCGGGCTTGCATCCCACGAAAGAGATACGGAGAGTAGCTCCGTTCTTCACGTTTGCGATGGAGAATTTACCATCGACATTGGTTGAACCACCGAGGGTGGTACCAACGACCATTACTGATGCACCCGGCATGGGCTCTCCGTCCTGGTCAAGCACAACGCCCGTTGCCGGGCCATCGGGTGCCTGCGCTGCAGATGCAGTGAAACTCCATCCTGACAGCACACATAGCGTGAGCAACATCAAGGGCAGTGCCACAAGCTTCTTGCTCAAATTGCATAGTTGGTGATACATGTTGATTGTTAGTAAATTAAGGTTAGT
>JAIDQW010000389.1 GCA_029062075.1 Paramuribaculum sp. | reverse complement strand
TAGCGGGATCGAGAATTGAACTCGAGACCTCCGGGTTATGAATCCGACGCTCTAACCAACTGAGCTATCCCGCCATAAGTTTATCCGGTTAAAAACCGACTGCAAAGGTAGATATTCCCACCTAATTAAACAAATAATTTCCATTAAAAAATAAAACTTTTTTTAGCATCAGGCTAAAACCTGCTAATATTGAGCCACAATATGCTTCATCGTAAAACTAAAATAACATATTTATGTTTATAATTTATAACTTCATTTACACTAACATGAAAAAAATATTCGCCTCCACTCTATTACTGGTTATAGGATTAGGCTCTGCGTATGCACAGAGAGACACGCGCCATTTTGAAAAAGGAGTTGTTTCAGTAACCAATAATGACACTGTTAATGCTGAAACGGTTGAGCGTCATCTCGCAGGTAATACACCCGGCTCGCCAAAAGATAATGGCTTACCACGTTTTGCTATTGTAGGTAAAGACCATAAATTCTATATGGGTATTGGTGTACAGTTTCTTGGAGAGGCAGTATTTGATTTCGGTGATGAGATGAGTTCTGTAACCAGTTTCACCCCTTCTGCACTCACTCCCTCAACACCAGGCAACCGTAGCTCACTGGGCTTCGGCTGGCAAACTTCATCTTTCTATATGAATGTTTTAGCTCTTCCTGGTGAACGCAATCAGGTTGGACTTTTCTTCAAAGCCAATTTCACCGGAAACAACAATACTCTTCATGTGAAACATCTTTATGCCAAATACCGTGGACTGTTAATCGGTCATACCACGAGCCTTTTCACGGATGCAGCCGCCGAGCCTATGACTATTGACTATGAAGGTCCCAACGGCTATCCATTCCTATCGGTATTCACCGCATCCTGGACACAAAATTTCACCAAAAACCTTTCTGGAGCGATAGCTGTTGAGTCCACAACAACTGCACTAACAACTAATGGCTCAACCGAACAGGTCAATCAGCGTATCCCTGTAATACCCTTATACCTTCAATATGCTTGGAACGGAGGTAAATCCCACGCCCG
>JAIDQW010000388.1 GCA_029062075.1 Paramuribaculum sp. | reverse complement strand
CCGCTTACAAAGCAAATTGCATGACTCCAGCCCAAGTGCGGCACTCGCGGCTGAACTCGGTGTAGATGCAGGGAAACTCACATCTATAATGACAGATGCCAGAGGCAACCATAAGGTTATCGCCAAGTTCCTCAAATCAACACCTGCTGCTGACAGAGAGAGGGCAATGGCACTCCTCGGGGCTATATCGATGAAGGACCGCAGCGACATCACATATCCTATTCTTGTTGACCAACTTACTGCCCCGGCAGGAGAAGGAGACCTGTATGTAAATTACATCCTGAATCCGCGAGTTGACAATGAAGCGCTCTCGCTCTTCCGCTCATATTTCACAAACAATATCCCTGCTAAAAAACTTGGCTCTTATAAGGCTGATCCGGCTTCTCTTATAAAAGAGATAAGCGAAACTGTAACCCTGCTACCTGACTGGTATCCCGGTAATGTTCGCATGAGTCCGGAAGCTGTTCACAAGGCTAAGGCAGCAAATGCCGCTTCAAGAGACATCTATTTTGTTACTCTCGCAAGAACAGCGGGCATTCCCGCACGCATCGACCCCGTTACCGGAAAAACACAGTGGGCTGATGATGAAGGCAACTGGCAGGATGTGAAGTTCTCAAACAACAACAATCAGACTGCAACTGCCAAACCAGGCAAACTGACTCTCGATTTCGCCAAGACTGGCAGAATCGATGATCCTCGCTACTATACCCAGTTCTCTATATCCAGAATTATTGACGGTGAGCCGCAGCAGATGGGATATCCTGAGGACGGTACCTGGAAAAGCATCTTCGCCAACGGTGCCGAGATGGATGCCGGACAGTATATGATTGTAAGCGGTCAGAGAATGGCTGACGGCGGTGTGCTCGCTCGCGCCGATTTCATCACCATAGAACCCGGACAGGAACTCAACGACACTCTCATTCTCCGTCAGGATGAAAAAGGGGTTCAGGTTATTGGCAACTTCAATTCTGAGAATCTTTACACCGACCTTGCTTCCGGAGCTGAGAAATCAGTTCTCTCAACCACCGGAAGAGGATATTACGTTATCGGTATTCTCACACCCAACCACGAGCCCACCAATCACGCTCTACGCGACATTGCCGCACTTAATCCCGAATTTGAGAAATGGGGACGCTCCATGATTCTGCTCTTCAAGGATAAGCAGGATGCAGAGCGCTTTGATGCCGCACAGTTACCCGCTCTCCCCTCCACCGCATCATTCGGCATTGACGATAATGGCAAAATTGCCTCTGAGATAATCAGTGCACTAAAACTGCCTGAAACCGAAAGACCTATATTCATAATCGCCGACACATTCAACCGAATTGTATTTGTGTCACAGGGATATACAATCGGTCTGGGAGAACAGCTTGTTGACACGATCCACCAGCTCGCTGAATAATGCCGGAACTCAGACATCAGCAAGTCACACGATTCATCATGCCGTTGCGCGAGGGCGGGTCTCTGCCCGTCCTCACCGAGGCTGATGACGAGTTCAAATACGTTGTCAAGATGCGCGGCGCTGGTCATGGCGCAAAGGCACTTATTGCAGAACTTATTGGTGGAGAAATCGCCCGTAAGGCCGGACTAAGAGTGCCGGAACTCATCTTTCTCGACCTTGACGAAGACTTCGGCAGAACCGAGCCGGACGAAGAAGTTCAGGATCTTCTCAAGGCAAGCCGTGGTCTCAATCTCGGTATGCACTTCCTGTCCGGAGCTGTCACGCTTGACCCCTATCTTAACAGAATCGACCCTCTCGAAGCGTCATAACTCGGCTGGCTCGACTCATATCTGACAAACGTTGACCGCACCACCCGAAACACCAATATGCTTATGTGGCACTCGGAGCCGTGGCTAATTGACCACGGCGCATCGCTCATGTTTCACCACTCATGGAAAGACTGGGAAAAAAGTGCCGCCTCCCCATTCCCGTACATCAAGGATCATGCTCTGCTGCATCAGGCATCCAAGATAGAAGAAGCCTCACGGCTAATGCTACAGAAAATCACCCCGGCGGATATTGAGGAAATAACTGCGTTGATTCCCAATGAATGGCTCGTGCATGAAGGGAGTGAAGAAACTCCTGATCAGATCTGTCAGGTATATACCGACTTCCTTACCAAGCGGCTTGAATACTCACCCATATTCACTAAAACAGCTATCGATGCAAGACAAAATATTATATGAATATGCGGTTATTCGCCTGCTTCCTAAAGTAGAAAGGGAAGAATTTGTCAACGTCGGGCTTATAATGATGAGCAAACGCAGCAAATGGATTAAAGTGGAGATCTGTCCCGACATAAAACGCATAGAAGCGATTGCACGCGATACCGACACATCCCAGCCTCTCAGTCAGCTTGAAGTATTCAAAAGCGTGTGCGAAGGCATAGGTAAATTCAAGGAGATGCCTGTTGAAGAACGATTCAGATGGCTCACAGCAGTAAAAAGCACCTGTGTGCAAACCTCACGTCCTCATCCGGGCATAACTTTCGACCTCGACCACACCTTCAACTGCCTCCTCACCGAACTCGTCAAATAAAAATTCAGGGTTTGTAAGTCATTAAACCTAACAAAAAAGCTTTCAGACAATCAACACCAAGAACCATTGATATTGCCATCCTAAAAAAGTTTAATATACTTGATAGGTATGCACTTCTAAAATC
>JAIDQW010000387.1 GCA_029062075.1 Paramuribaculum sp. | reverse complement strand
ATTTACCGAATTTTTTTTTTTTACTTTGCCAGTGAATAGGGATCTCCTTCGGGATGTGCCCGGCAGTATTGACTAAATCCTTAAAACAAATACTTTCATGAAAGAAAAAATCAACAAAGCGTTTGCAGAACGCTTCAATAACAAGGGAATCCTTTATGTGGCTCCCGGTCGTTTCAACCTCATTGGCGAACATACCGACTACAACGGCGGATTCGTTTTTCCCGGTGCCATCGACAAACTGATGATGGCTGAGATTCTGCCCAACGGCACTGACAAAGTGAGAGTTTACTCTCTTGACCTCAATGATTATGCCGAATTCGGACTCAACGAAGCTGACGCTCCTGAGCAGAGCTGGGCAAGATATATTTTCGGTGTGTGCCGTGAAATTCTCAAAAGAGGCGGCAAGGTTGAGGGCTTTGACGCGGTTTTTGCCGGCAATGTGCCCTTAGGCGCCGGTCTTTCCTCTTCAGCTGCACTTGAAAGCTGCTTTGCCAACGCGCTCAACGACCTTTTCAACAACAACAGCATCGACAAATTCGAGCTCGCACGCATCGGTCAGTCAACCGAGCATAACTATTGCGGTGTGAACTGCGGAATCATGGACCAGTTTGCCAGCGTATTCGGCAAAAAAGACCATCTAATGCGCCTTGACTGCCGCTCAATGGAATTTGAATATTTCCCCTTCAAGCCGGTAGGTCACAAGCTTGTGCTTCTTGACTCGGTTGTCAAGCATGAACTCGCTGACTCACCCTATAACAAGCGCCGCCAGAGCTGCGAGAGAGTTGCCAAGCGTCTCGGCATCGAAACCCTTCGTGACGCTACAATGGAAATGCTCGACGCTATCAAAACCGACATCACAGCCGAAGACTATTTCCGCGCCAAATTCGTGATTGAGGAGAAGGATCGCGTGCTTGCCGTGTGTGATGCACTTGTTGCTGGTGACTATGACACTGTTGGACTCTGCATGTACGAAACCCACAGAGGTCTTTCAAAAGACTATGAGGTGAGCTGCGAAGAGCTCGACTATCTCAACGATATAGCTAAAGAGTGCGGTGTTACCGGCTCACGCATCATGGGCGGCGGCTTCGGCGGCTGCACCGTGAACCTCGTTAAGGATGAGCTGTATGACAACTTCATCGCTACCGCTAAGAAGAAATTCAAGGAGCGCTACGGCCACGAGCCCAAAGTGTACCCCGTTATCGTCAGCGACGGAGCAAGAAAATTTGAAGAATAATAATTAAACAATAAAGAGAGTTAATATTATTTGGGCATGAGGGTCTGTGAAGATCCTCATGCTTTTTTTATTTTAGTGCCTTGCCATCATGGAAAGCATTGCCGGCACGGGAGCCCAGAGCAATGTATCCGTTGTGAACCGGGTCGAATGTAATCAGATTCATCTTCTCCACATCGGGCTTGCCGTCCTCAGCAAGATATGCCTCATCGCATACTATATTGATAATCTCTGCGATGACATAGTAGCCGGTTTCCGATTCAAAGAGCTTCTCCTTGATGCGGCACTCCATTGTCATGGGGAAGCAGGTGAAAACCGGAGCATTCACCATCCCGGCTTTTTCACACTGCCAACCGGTAGCTTTAATCTTATCCGGGTGAGTCTTTCCGCTTACAATTCCTACATAGTCAGCGGCTACCATAGTATCGGTTGTAGCGAAAGCCACGGTGAAATCACCGCAACGGTTCAGGTTTGCCGTTGTGGCGTGAGAACCCAGTGAAATCATTATCTCATTCATGTCCCACTGCCCTCCCCAGGCTGCGTTCATCGCATTAGGGGTTCCATCCTCATTGTAAGTTCCGATAATCAATACCGGCTGCGGAAGCAGCCATGCTTTAGGCTTAAAACTTTTCATGTCCTTATGTTATTTTATTTGAGCAAAATATCTTGTTTATCAATTAAAACCTCCCAATATCCGGACCTGTCACTACCCTTTCGCAAAATACGCCCGGAACTCTTAAGGTTGGCAAGTATCTTTTTAACGCCGCTCTCTGAAAGGCATGTTTTATTTGCCAGTTCCTTACGAGTGGCAGAGGGATTTTGCCGCAGGAAATCCAAAACCATCAATTCTGATTTTCCGGGTACTTTTCCGGGTACTTTTCTGGGTACTTTTCTGGGTACTTTTCTGGGTACTTTATCAGATTCTTTAACCGTCAAATTCCGTTGAAGAGCCTTCAAAATCTCTTTAAGCATAAAATCAATAAATGGACCTGATTGCCCTGATTTAGTTGACTCTGCTATCGCATCATAATACTCATCCTGATTAGAATACACCATATTTTCAATGGGAAGATATTCAAATAGCGGATTTAGTTCACCAAGTATAAGTGATTGCCATAGACGTCCTGTACGACCGTTCCCATCTGAAAATGGATGAATAAACTCAAACTCATAGTGAAAAACACAAGAACGAATAAGTAAATGATCCTTCGATTCCTTCAACCAAGCAAAAAGATTTCCCATAAGTTCCGGAACGCGCTGAAAAGGTGGGGCTACGTGAATGATTCCGTTTTCACCGAAGACACCCACACCACTACCACGATATTTACCGGCATCATCAACCAATGCCTCCATCATAACATAATGTGCTTTCAGTAGATCGTTCTCGGAAAATGGGTTCAACTGCGAATACATATCATATACTCTAATTGCATTCCTAACCTCCTGAATCTGGTGTAATGGTGCCACAACAACCTTACCGTCGATAATATCTCTTACCTCATTCTCGCTTAGAGTATTGCCTTCTATGGCAAGAGATGAATGAATCGTCTTGACACGATTAGCCTTACGCAGTCTCAGCTCCTGCTCACTATCAAGCGAAATATTATGTCTTTCAAGGAGAGCCGAAATCTCGGCTATCAGATTTATAGCCTCAGATGATACTTCAAATGGAGGTGCAGTCATTTCATTTTTATTGTAAACCGTGATTATAGGATTGGCTTCAATCCTATAATCACAAAGGTACGAAAAAATAAGTTAACGCCTTCATAAATCTGATGGACTGCTGCGGTGTGAAGCAATAAAATTTCGTAACTTTGTGGTATGACAGAACAGCGGAAAATTCATTCAGGCAAAATATATCTGTTTCCGGTGCCACTGAGCGAGAGTAATCTTGACTCAGTGCTTCCCGCTCTCAATATCACACTTATTAAAAATATTAAGGTCTTTATAGTGGAGAATATCCGTAGCGCAAGGCGGTTTCTCAAGAAGTGTGACCGCACAATTGATATTGATTCACTTACATTTTTCACTCTCAACGAGCACACCACACCTGATGAGGTGCCCGGAATGATTGTGCCGGCTCTCGAAGGCAGTGACATCGGGGTGATTTCTGAAGCCGGTTGTCCGGCGGTTGCCGATCCCGGTGCGGACATCGTTGCTATCGCGCAACGCAAAGGCATCGAGGTGGTGCCTCTTGTTGGGCCGTCCAGCATACTTATGGGACTGATGGGTTCGGGTTTCAACGGGCAGTCATTTGCTTTCGCCGGATATCTTCCCGTTGACCAGACGCAGAGAACAGCCAGACTTAAAGAGATGGAGCGCAGAATCAATAAGGAGCGGCAGACTCAGATTTTTATAGAAACCCCTTACCGCAACAATAAGCTTATCGCCGAGCTTTGCGCCTCCCTCCCGTCATCCATGCTACTTTGCGTTGCCTCGGATATTTCGGGCGAAAAGCAGAGCATCATCACCAAACCGATAGGAGAGTGGAAGAAAACCACTTACGACTATTCGCATACTCCGACCATTTTCCTGTTGTTTAACTGAGCTATGAGTAAGAAAACCAACAATCCGCTTACTCCGCAGCCCGGTCTTTTTGACTTTATGGAGGAGATTATTCCTCAATCAGAGCAGGAACTGCCGCGACATCGTTCCTGAGAAGATCTTGTGGGGGAGGTGCACAAAAGT
>JAIDQW010000386.1 GCA_029062075.1 Paramuribaculum sp. | reverse complement strand
ATATATTTAGCGCAAAATTAAATAAAAAAATAAAGATGTTGAAATATCACTCTTATAATATTGGTGTTTTTATATTAGTAATAGCATAAAATCTTAATAAACCAACGATTAAGAGCATCAATTAAAGCCGAAGGCAATATTATCAACATAGAAAGTCAGTCCTTCAGTGCCAATAAATGGTTCACCATTACCGCTGCTTATCATGACAATAGCATGGGTTGGAGCTGAATTTGAAGTATCCCAACTTTCTTCATTAACTTTAACAAGTTTTCCTTTCGAATTACGTGCATAATAAGCATTATCTCCGTTTCTTAATCCCAACCAATTATATTGGGGATTTTTAGAAACATCTCCGTAAAGTAAGGGTATTTTGTGACCACTAATCCATTGAGTCCCATTCTTAAAATGCTCTCCACCGGTAGCAATTCTTGACGCGTGAATATTTCCGTCGGCATCTTCCCATCGTTTTTGAAGAATGATGAAAACCACAGCAGCATCTCTACCTCTCAATGTTTTCTTCGGTCCAAAACCGGTACTCTTGGTCCTGATATCTGTATCCGGCATATCAACCTTGTAATCAAGGGAAAGGAATGAAGGTCTCTTGGTATAACTCATTCCCATCTCCATTTTCTTATAGGGATCACTTGTGCTAGACACTGGCTCAATCATTTCTCCTAGAAACATGGAACCCGCCACCATGACATGCATATTGATTAGTCCCAGCACTTTAACGTCTTCCATCTGAGTGCAAAGTTTCGCACATTTATTGGTCGCTGTCCTATTGGACGGATAAACAGCGTTAGACCCCTTGGTTACACCGCTGACTTTCGCATAAACATTACTTGTTGCCCAAGGAGAACCTCCAAGATTTTTATAAGGTATATTTTTGGAAATATTCTGGGTAGGTCCTACTTCATAAATAGTTTTATGTTTACCTCCGATAACAACACTTTCAGTTATGTCTCTTGATACCCAATTTTCAAAATCGCCAAATTTAATCGGTTCAAGTTTTTCTGCATTGGAGGCGAGGGAAACTCCACCTGTTATTAATGATGCGATTAATAGTCTATATGTCATGATTCTTTAATTAGACTGCAAATTTAATAATAATATATGGAATGGCTTTCCACATTATCCGCTATACTGATTGCAAGAAGTATTATACGCATAATTTACAATTAATTACGACCTAAAGGATAAAATAATAAACGAATCTAACGAAAAATAGTATTACTTTTGCAGCTGATTTCAGCCTTTTTCTGACAATATAACACACCACATTATGCA
Source organism: Paramuribaculum sp. (assembly GCA_029062075.1). GTDB lineage: Bacteria > Bacteroidota > Bacteroidia > Bacteroidales > Muribaculaceae > Paramuribaculum. The sequence continues at coordinate 1,024 of JAIDQW010000386.1, read as the reverse complement.
AGTGGCTCCAAATAAAATCATTTTGATTCTGGCGATATGTATATCTTTTACCGGATTTTCGCATGCAGCCGGAGGCAACTCTGCATCTGATTCATTGTCTGATTCAGTCCAGCATATTGAGAGTAATACTGAATCAAAGAATATTTTCCATCGTATTATTTCATACTTTGATGACACCAATAAGCCTAAAAATAAAAAAAAGTTTGATATAAGTTTTATCGGTGGACCTCACTATTCGAGTGATACTCAGCTCGGAATTGGTCTTATGGCTGCGGGAAACTATTATATGAAAGGAGATACTACGCTGATGCCAAGTAATGTTAGCCTCTACGGTGATGTTTCAACTATTGGATTCTATCTTCTTGGAGTAAGGGGCAATAATATTTTTCCCGGTGATAAAATGCGACTTGAATACAATGTCAATTTCTATTCATTTCCAACAAAGTTCTGGGGAATAGGCTACGCTAACGGTCTCAATAAGAATAATGAGACAAAATATGACCTCTTTTCCACCAAAGTTTCAGCAGACTTGTTCTTTAAATTAACCGAAGGTCTATACATCGGTCCCGGAGCCCAGTTCGCATACACGAAGGGGAGTAATATTAATCCTGAATTTCTGTATCTCTGGGAAGGGCAGAAGGTTAGAACTCTAACCACTTTTCTCGGATTTTCAGCCAAATACGATACCCGCGACAGTTACACCGAACCTCATTCCGGATGGCTGTTGTCACTGACCCAGCGCTTTGCACCAAGATTACTTGGTAATAAAATGGCATTCAGTTACACGGCTATGGAAGCCTGTCATTACAGAAAAGTATGGAAAGGCGGTGTGGTTGCCGCTTCAGTAGGTGGCACATTTAACTATGGCAATGTTCCCTGGACCATGCTCGCTACTTTCGGTGGTAGTAAAGCGGTTAGAGGATACTACGAGGGAAGATACCGGGATAAAGTTGAAGTTGAAGCAATTGTTGAGCTTCGTCAGCATGTGTGGAGAAGAAACGGAGTCGTGTTTTGGGGTGGAGCG
>JAIDQW010000385.1 GCA_029062075.1 Paramuribaculum sp. | reverse complement strand
TAGTAAACCAATCAGTTGAGATTATGTCACGACTAAAAATATTCGCATCATCGCTATGCACAGCCGCACTGCTTCTGAGTGCTTCTCTTAATTCATCAGCCCAACAGCTTCCCAATAACGGGTTTGAAGGTAGCTGGAGTACATGTACACCTTGGACGGGAGGCTATGGAAATACGAGCATAGGACAAAATCCCACAGACTGGTGTATATCTCATGTTATGGGAATAACAACTGGTGTGTTTAAGGGAACCGGGAAAAAAGCAATGGGCGAAAAAACTAACGGATACAATTCTTCATCAGCAGTAAAAGTTTACAATGATGAGACTGGTGCTATGGGTATTACCAGAGTGGTGCCGGGCTACCTTACATTAGGTACTACTTGGTCAACTGCAGAAGGCACAAAAACCGCTACTCATGACGGAGGAAGCTGGGGGGGTATTAGTTTTTCAAACAAGCCTGACGGAGTGTCATTTTACTACAAAAGGGAGTACAGTGGAAGCGACCAGAGTGAAAATGCTTCTTTTATAGCATACTTATGGAAAGGTGAATGGACACAAGCCAATGTTCCTGTAACCATAACTACTTCCGGAAGTGCATCTAAAACAACAATGACTAACCGTGATAGGAATATTTTATCAAGTAAATTGGGAGAAGCAACAACTACCGGTGGAACTATCTCTCACTCTGACGATGCTGAATTAATAGCTTCCGTGATAGAAATTGAGGCTGTAAATGTTTCCGATTGGACTAAAAAAACTATCCAGTTTGAATACTGTTCTTCTGAAGTCCCGACAATGCTTAATATAATCTTCAGCGCAAATGAGTATTTCAACACAAAGTTTGCTACAAAAGGTAATAGTTTATACATTGATGACGTAAAGCTCATCTATTATTCCCGACTGAAAAGCATCAGTTACACCGCCAATGGTAAGACTGCACAGGTGCCCGGCTTTGATTCGCAGACGTATGACTATGAAATTTCTGTTGACAATCTGCCGACTGCCGTTAAAACTGAAGTGCTGTCACCCAGCGGCTCCTCAAAAGCTACCGTAACTGAAACCTCTCGCACCGCCAAA
>JAIDQW010000384.1 GCA_029062075.1 Paramuribaculum sp. | reverse complement strand
ACTATGGTCGGCAGATATGCGATCTGCTCAAAGCTTACGGATTGACTGAAATAGAAGTTATAAGAGACTCCTCAGCTAAGCAACGCTTTATTAAAGCGACACATGAATAAAAAATTAACCCCCGATAAAGCCCTTGCACGCTTGCAAGACCTATGCGTGCGCTCGGAGCAATGCTCATTCGACTTGCGCAAAAAACTTTATACCTGGGGCCTCTCTGCCGATGCGTCCGAAAAAATTACTACTTTACTTATATCAGATAAATTCATTGATGACGAGAGATTTGCACAAGCATTCACACGTGACAAATATCGCTTTTCCGGCTGGGGCAGAATGAAAATCAAACTTCATCTTGCCGCCAAACATATAAGCAGAGCAACGATTGATACAGCAATGCTCGCCATAGATGAAGACGAATACAGGTCTGTAGCACTCAAAGCACTCAAAGCTAAAGCACGTACACTCAAAGAAGGAAACACCTATGAAGGACGAACAAAATTGTTCCGTTTTGGAGTAACCAGAGGTTTTGAAACAGGTCTCGTTTCTGAACTGATAAAGAGCGGAATGATATGGGAATAAAAAGTTGGCTCACTGATTTTGTTTCACTAATCTTCCCGGATGTATGCGAAGTGTGCGACTCCACACTTGTGCATGGTGAAAAAATGCTATGCCTCCACTGCATGTATGACATCCCGAGAACCAAACTACACAAAGACTCATTCAGCGAAATTCATAAACGGCTGGCGGGAAACATTCCTATAAACAAGGCGGCATCGTTCTTCTACTATTATAAGGAGAATCCATACGCCAGGATGATTCAGAAAGCGAAGTACAACAACCGCCCGCGCCTTGCATTTGATCTTGCTGAAATGTTTGCCGGTGAAATTCAACCTGATGGATTTTTCAATGACATAGATACCATTATTCCCGTACCTATTCACTGGGTAAAGGAACTTAAAAGAGGATATAACCAGAGCCGGAAAATAGCAGAAGGCATTAGTTCGGTCACAGGGATACCTGTTGCCGACAATCTCATTGCTGCACGCTCTCACGCCACACAGACACGCCGTAGCTCATTTGAACGCTGGCTTAACACCCGCAGTATATTTGCTGTAGAAAACCCGGAAGAGCTGGACCACAAACACATCCTTATTGTTGACGACGTAATCACCACCGGCGCCACCCTTCTGAGATGCGCCGAAGCGATACATACAGCCGCTCCTACCGCAACTATAAGCGTTGCTACCCTCGCCTTCACCCGCCCCACCTGATAC
>JAIDQW010000383.1 GCA_029062075.1 Paramuribaculum sp. | reverse complement strand
AGAAGCAGAAAGAGCTGTTGATGATGGGTGCAGTTATATTGTGCTGACCGACAGAGAAGTCAACGCTGACAGAGCAACGATTCATTCACTGCTTGCAACTGCTGCTGTACACCATCATCTAATCGAGGCTCGTAAGCGAACCAGAACGGCTATTGTTGTTGAAACAGGTGACGCACGCGAGGTGATGCACTTTGCTCTTCTGGTTGGTTATGGTGCTTCGGCAATAAATCCCTACATGGCTTTTTCTATCCTTGATAAAATGGTCAGGGATAAGAAGATTCAGCTTGATTTCGATACAGCTTCACGTCACTATATCGAAGCGGTTGACAAAGGACTCCTTAAAATAATGTCCAAAATGGGCATATCCACTCTTACATCTTATAAGGGTGCCCAGCTTTTTGAAGCTATCGGACTTTCAGACAAAGTTTGCAACAGATATTTCGGCAATACACCGTCAAAAATCAGTGGCTTCGGATTAAAATCTATTACTGAGGATATTCTTGACGCACATAGAGAAGCCTGGAGCGATGATTTTGATGAATCTGCCCCATTGCCGTTTGCAGGTAGATATTCTTACCGAAAGGATGGAGAAGTTCATGCGTGGAACCCGGAGGCTGTCAAGGCTTTAAGAAAGGCTACAAGACTGGACAGCTACAAACAGTTTATGGAGTTCTGCGACATTATAGACAATAAGCCTGAACCTATATTTGTTAGAGATTTCCTCGAAATCGGTGCTATTGGATCTCCTATACCTATTGAGGAAGTTGAGCCGGAGGAAAATATTTTGCGTAGATTCTTCACCGGAGCCATATCATTTGGTGCAATTTCCATTGAGGCTCATGAAACGATCGCAGCCGCTATGAATTCAATCGGTGCCAAGTCTAATACCGGTGAGGGTGGTGAGGATTCCGAGAGAATCACTCCCCGACCTGATGGCACTTCCGTTCGCTCAGCTATTAAACAGGTCGCATCCGGAAGATTCGGTGTGACTGTGAATTATCTTGTAAATGCCGATGAAATTCAGATCAAGGTTGCTCAGGGAGCAAAACCCGGAGAAGGTGGACAGCTTCCTGGCTTCAAGGTTGATAAAATCATTGCTCGCACCCGTCACTCTATTCCGGGTATCTCACTGATTTCACCACCACCTCACCATGACATATACTCTATCGAGGATTTGGCTCAGCTAATTTTTGATCTTAAAAATGTAAATCCTAAAGCTAAAGTTTCAGTCAAACTGGTATCTGAAAGCGGTGTGGGCACCATTGCGGCTGGAGTTGCGAAAGCGAAGAGCGATCTGATAACTATTTCCGGCAGCGACGGAGGCACGGGTGCATCCCCGGCATCTTCTATCCGTTATGCGGGCACTCCGGTTGAGTTCGGTCTGTCTGAAACCCAGCAGACTCTTGTAATCAACAATCTCCGCGGACAGGTTGTTCTTCAGGCTGACGGTCAGTTGAAAACCGCCCATGATGTCCTGACTATGGCTATGCTCGGGGCAGAAGAATTCGGATTCTCAACGGCTGCGATGATTGTACTCGGTTGCATTATGGACAGAAAGTGTCACACAAATACCTGTCCCGTTGGCATTGCGACACAGAATCCTGAATTAAGAGGTAAATATGACGGCTCACCTGAATATCTCGTGAGATATTTCAAATTCCTTGCACGCCGTATCCGTGAGATGATGGCGGAAAGAGGAATCCGTAACCTCAACGAAATCATTGGCAGACCCGATTTACTGAAAGTGAAAAAAGATTTGCCTGAAGGTCTTTCTCTTAATAGAATATTGTATGTGCCGGAAGAGGCTGAAACAAATGCTATATATAAGGTGACTGACCAGAAACACGAGCTTGAAAACGTTACAGACCTTAAGATTATAGCGCGTGCTTATCCTGCTTTGGAATCGGCGACACCGGTAGAAATGGAATTTTCTATTTCTAATACAAACCGTTCTGTTGGCGCGATG
>JAIDQW010000382.1 GCA_029062075.1 Paramuribaculum sp. | reverse complement strand
ATTATATTCTCTTAACTCATTTTTACCACATATAATTATTAATTTTGTACAGAATCAAATTACAAAATAGTTTATGCAGCTTCCACTCGCTGAAAGATTACGCCCACACACCCTCGATGAATATATAGGACAGAAACATCTCGTTGGTCCCGGAGCAATAATGCAGAGAATGATTGAGAGCGGTAATATCGCCTCATTTATTCTATGGGGGCCTCCCGGGGTGGGAAAGACCACATTGGCTAAAATCGTGGCAAACACGGTCAAAGTGCCTTTTTATACTCTGAGTGCGGTACATTCCGGAGTAAAGGATGTGCGCGAGGTGCTTGACAAATGCGCTAAAGAGGCAAACGGTATATTTTCAAACGGCAGACCTATTCTTTTTATAGATGAAATTCACCGTTTTAACAAGAGCCAGCAGGACAGTCTGCTCGGAGCGGTTGAAAACGGAACTGTTACCCTTATTGGTGCGACAACTGAGAATCCTTCTTTTGAGGTAATCCGTCCCTTGCTTTCAAGAGCGCAGGTATATACCCTTTCGCCTCTTGGCGAGGAGGATATGAAAGAGCTACTTGACAGAGCTCTCGCTGAGGACACAATTCTCAAAGATCGAGGAGTGAAAATTGAGGGCACTGATGCTCTCTTCCGCTATTCGGGAGGAGATGCGAGAAAGCTGCTTAATATTCTCGACCTGCTCGAACAGTCAACACCGAAAGACTCCCCTATTATCATTAATGACGAGATAATAACCAACAGACTGCAAAAGAATCCTGCCGCCTATGATAAAAATGGAGAAATGCACTATGACATCATATCCGCATTTATCAAAAGTGTGCGTGGCAGCGATCCTGATGCTGCAATCTATTGGCTTGCCAGAATGATAGAAGGTGGAGAAGAACCGGAATTTATAGCCCGAAGACTATTGATCCTCGCTGCGGAGGATATTGGACTCGCCAACCCCAATGCACTCCTGCTTGCAAACGCGACTTTTGATGCGATTCACAAGATTGGCTGGCCGGAAGGACGTATTCCGCTTGCCGAATGCACCGTTTATCTCGCCACATCTCCCAAAAGCAATTCGGCATATATGGCTATAAACACAGCCCTTGAAACAGTACGCTCTACCGGAAACAGACCGGTTCCACTGCATCTGAGGAATGCTCCGACAGAGCTGATGAAGAAACTCGACTATGGCACCAACTATAAGTATGCCCATGACTATCCGGGACATTTTGTCAAGCAGCAGTTTATGCCGGAAGAGCTCGGAAATCCAACATTCTGGTATCCTGCTGACAATCCTGCAGAAGAGAAAGCGGCAGCCCTCCAGCGCCAAAGATGGGGCTCAGATAAAAAATAATACCATAGTGCTTCACAACCATGTCACTTAATCAGTTGAAACGAGCTTTATGGGTAATGAACGAGTTGGTTGGAGCCGGTTCTACCGGAATCAGCAGTGAGGAGTTGTGCAACAAATGGGAAAAATCAGAGATTAATGACCGCTGTGAGGCGGGTCCGCTAACGGAAAGAACTTTTTACCGTCTGCGTAGAGAATTGGAGAGTCTTTTCAATATTGACATCCTATGCACCGGAGGTTCCAATCGATACTACATAAATCAGACAGAATATTCAGAATTTCTCGGAATGTTCAGCAAATTAATAACCGACAATGCTCAATATGGGTCAAATCTTCAGCAACTTTTCCTGCAGGTTATAGGCGGTATGGAAATTTCCGCCGAAGATAAAGCTACTATTGAGGATATTGCTTTTAGATTAGGTAGAGTTGCTTATGAGACTCTCGGACAACTCATCACAGAAGCCAACACCGGCAAAATCTTTGGAGTAGATCGTTCTCAGTGGGGAGAAATCAAATACCATACACATTTCTGGCTGGAAGAAACCTACCAGCGCACCTTGTCCTGGATAGGAGTTGCCATTAACAAAAAGAACCAAGATGGACAAGGCGAGGTGAAATTTTATATAGGAAACGAGTCGGACAATACTGAATTTCATTCTCTCCTTATGCGAGAATTTGATTTGCTGCCGCCTGAAAAGATTGACGGGCACTACTGGTGGTTTGCTCCGCGCGACCCGTCAATCCACTTAATGACGTATGCTTCGCAACCAGACATTGACGAAATAAGATTACGCATAGAAACTCTTTCCGCCCAACTAAACTCCATAAAATAATATATCCAATCTCTCACTGACAAGTTTTGACAGTTACGCAGCTTAACTTTGTGCCGAAAAAATAAGCCAGCACCCTGCGGAATATTTTTGCTGTCAAGATTTATTTGTAATTTTGGAGCGTATTAATCCATGAACCCCATAGTTACAAAACAGATATAATTAGACAGACATAAGAT
>JAIDQW010000381.1 GCA_029062075.1 Paramuribaculum sp. | reverse complement strand
CGCCGTCACCAAGCCGTTTGCATCCACGGTGGCAACCTCCTCGTTATCAGAGCTCCAAGTCACCGACTTGTCATCGGCATCGTCAGGTGAGACGGCAGCTGTTAATTGAACGCTCTCACCTTCAGTAAGTTTAGTTTCGGTGAGATTCAGCGATATGCTTTCCGCAAAGATTATCCGTTTCAGCACAGTCACTGTGCATGAAGCGGTTAGCCCGTTAACGGTGGTAGCTGTGATGACAGCCTCACCCGGACGGAGAGCCGTAACCAAGCCGGTCGCATCCACTATTGCTATCTCCTCGTCGCTGCTGCTCCAGTTTAGCTCCCTCTCCGTTGTCTCCTCCGGAGTAAAGACAGCAGTCAGTCTCAGGTTCTCCCCCTCGGTCATCTCCTCCACCTCAGCAGAAAGGGCAATGCCTGCAGGTTTAAGAATAACCGTAACCTCACAGACAGCTGTGACCTCATTTATAGTAGTGGCGGTGATTGTCGCGGTTCCGGGAAGGAGAGCGGTTACCAGTCCGTTTGCATCCACAGTGGCGACGGTTTCGTCGCTGCTGCTCCATGTCACTGTTTTGTTTTTCGCATCCTCCGGCAAAACGGTGTAAGTAAGGGCATATGTGTCTCCGACCTCCACAGTAAGCGTATCCGGCGTAATGACCACCTCCTCAGGCATGATGTCCTTAAGTCCATAGATATTGTAGAACTTTCTCCATCCGTTGGCTCCCTTGTATGTATAAAGGCTTGAATTGGGGACTTTCAAAACCGCATTCTTGTAAACCTCCGTATCAAATCCTGTATCATGAAGATCTTGTGGCTTTGTGGAGTAGTCATTAATATATTTAATCGAGGGGCATCCGGCAAAATATCTGACTCCGATAAAGCTGTTTGAATTGACACCGATCTCCAGTTCTCTGAGCGCGGCATTTCCGGCAAACGGGGTATCCGCATTTTTTGAGAGCGGGTGCGGCTGTATATTCCTGTCGATAACCAGTTTTTGTGCGGGAATATTCCTGAAAGCATCTTTTCCGCAGAAAAGTTCCTTTCCGGAGTTAGGCTCGAACTTGATGGCGATTACCGAAGAACACTCGGCAAAAGCCTCATCCATAATCTGATAAACCTCGGCAGGGATAACCAGTGTGTCGGTCAAAGCAGTACAA
>JAIDQW010000380.1 GCA_029062075.1 Paramuribaculum sp. | reverse complement strand
AAACAGGAAGTGGAACTGTTTACCTGGGAAAAACTTGATATGGTGGAAAAGGTAAAAGAGGAATTTGGTCTCTGAACCGCCTAAAATTTATAAATTTGCAGAAAAATTTACAATACATACTGAAAAGACAATGAATGTAGCTATAGTAGGAGCAAGCGGAGCAGTGGGACAAGAATTTCTGCGTGTGCTTGATGAACAGAATTTTCCGATAGACGAACTTACTCTATTCGGCTCAAGCCGCAGTGCAGGTCGCAAATATACTTTTCGCGGAAAGGAATACACAGTTAAGGAACTTTGTCATAATGATGATTTCAAGGGTATTGATATAGCCTTTGTTAGTGCCGGTGGCAGCACCTCAATTGAATTTGCCGAGACTATCACAAAGCATGGTGCTCTGATGATAGACAATTCCAGCGCTTTCCGTATGGACAAGGACGTTCCTCTGGTTGTTCCGGAAGTGAACGGTGATGACGCTTTCAATGCTCCCCGTGGCATAATAGCGAATCCAAACTGCACGACAATTCAGATGGTTGTGGCTCTCAAACCGATCAATGATCTGAGCAAAATCTGCAAAGTTCATGTAGCGACCTATCAGGCGGCGAGCGGTGCCGGAGCGGCAGCAATGGATGAACTCGTCGAGCAGTATGCGCAGCTTGGCAGAGGCGAGGAGGCTACCGTCAATAAATTTGCCTACCAGCTTGCCTATAATCTAATTCCTCATGTAGATGTGTTTACCGACAACGGTTACACCAAGGAGGAGATGAAGATGTTTAACGAAACGAAGAAGATTATGCATGAGCCGGACCTGGATGTAAGCGCAATGTGTGTGCGTGTTCCGGTGATGCGCGCTCATTCCGAGGCAATCTGGATTGAAACAGAGCGTCCGGTGAGTGTCGATGAGGCTCGTAAGGCATTTGAAAACGGTGAGGGCATTGTTGTTGTAGATGCTCCCGCAGAAAAGAAATATCCCATGCCGCTGTTTGTTGCCGGTAAAGATCCGGTGTTTGTCGGCAGAATCCGCAAGGACCTTTGCAATGATTGCGGATTATCATTCTGGGTGGTAGGTGACCAGATTAAGAAGGGTGCCGCTCTGAATGCTGTGCAGATAGCACAGTACATGCTCTCCCATGGCTGGAAGAAGTGAGCTGAATGACCTATGGGCGTACCGTCAATCCAAGCAGTAACCCCTATTCTCACAGCACCGGTGTCTATCTTTTTGGCGGTGCTGCTGATAATTCTTGTCACTCCGGTACTTCTGCATAAACTCAAGATACCCCACGTTATCGGTCTGATAATTGCGGGTGTGATAGTGGGTCCTTACGGAGTTAATCTCCTTGCCCGCGATATGAGTTTTGAAGTTTTCGGGCAGGTGGGTATTCTCTATCTTATGTTTCTTGCGGGCATAGAGATAGATATGTATCACCTGAAAAAGAATTTGAGAAGGGGAGCTGTTTTCGGTGCGTTTACTTTTGCAGTGCCGATGATAGTGGGTGCTGTGGCGTCACATTTTCTTCTTCATCTTGATATACTGACATCTGTGCTCATGGCATCGATGTTTGCTGCACATACGCTTATTGCTTACCCGATAGTGTCGCGTTTCGGGTTGACACGGACTGCCCCCGTGGTCATAGCGATAACAGGTACAATATTTACTGTACTTGGCTCTTTGATAGTTCTTGCTGCGGTAGTGGGTATATTTCGTGAAGGTGAGTTCCGGATATGGGGAACTGCGGGACTGCTTCTTCGCCTGATTGGATACTGCGCGGCTGTGACTTACGTTTATCCGCGGCTAACCAGATGGTTTTTCAGGCGCTGGAACGATAATATCCTTCAATTTATATATGTGCTCGCCATGATGTTTCTGGCGGCACAGCTTGCATCACTCGCAGGAATCGAGGATGTGTTCGGTGCCTTTTTTGCCGGTTTGGTGCTCAACCGTTATATCCCTGCCAAATCCCCGCTGATGGGGCGTATCGAATTTGTGGGTAATGCTATCTTCATACCGTATTTTCTTATAGGTGTGGGTATGATGATAAATATAGGTGTTATAACCAAAGGTTTAGGCACGTTGTATGCCGCGGGGGTGATGAGCGGTATCGCAATGGTGTCGAAGTGGCTCGCCGCATGGTTTACCCAACTGAGTTTCCGGCTCAAGCCTCTTGACCGTGCCATGTTGTATCAGCTCAGTAATGCTCACACGGCGGTTGCACTTGCTGTGGTGACGATAGGTTACGGCATGGGGTTGTTTGATGAGATTATTCTGAACGGAACAGTCGTGATGATTCTGATTACATGTACGGTTTCGTCACTCGGTACCTCACGTGCGGCTCAAAAACTTAAGGTTGAGTTGATGAGCGATGAGGCGGAGGATGGGAGCAATGTGATGAATAAGAAGGGGAATGTTCTGATTCCTATTGCCAATCCTTTGACTGCTGAAGAGCTCGTGGATCTCGCGCTGATGATGAAGGGCAGGAGAGAGGGTACTGTTTATGCATTGCATGTGAGAAATGACAATTCGGCATCTTCACGGGCAATAGGCAGAAATTCTCTGGATGTTGCTGAACAGGCTGCGGCGAGTGTTGATGTGAGAATCACTCCTCTTGAGAGGTACGATATGAATTTCGTTACCGGGGTTGTGAATACTATAGAGGAGCGCGATATAGACAGGGTTATTATAGGATTGCACAGACGCACCAATGTTATTGATTCATTTTTCGGTGACAAGCTGATACAGTTGCTGCGGTCAACGAACAAGATGGTGGTTATAAGCCGCTGCTTTATTCCTGTGAATACTGTAGCCCGGATAGTGGTTACGGTTCCGGGTAAAGCTCAGTTTGAAACCGGTTTCACCACGTGGGTGGCATCGATGTGCAATCTGGCGGGACAGGTTGGCTGCCGGATAATCTTCTGTTGCAGTGATGCTACCAGACAGGCTATAGCCGGGGCGATTGTACGCGGCAAATATGGTGTTCGCGCCGAATACCGGCGGATGGAGGAGTGGGATGATTTCGTGCTGCTGTCCAACCGCATCAAGGAGGATGATCTGTTTGTGGTTGTTAGCGCGCGACGTGCGTCTCTGAGTCATTCCAGTGAGCTTGATACTTTGCCGGACTTCCTACAAAAATATTTTGCGCAGAATAATCTGATTGTCATATATCCAGAACAGTTCGGTGACGAACCGGAGATTCTCACTATGGCAGATGTTCTCAGCACCGATATGGTAGCGGCACCGTCATCATTATGGTTGCGGATAAGGAGAGCATACCGCAAGTTGCTTAACATGCGCAAGACGGGCAGGTCGAATGAGTCAAAGAATATCGAATTGTAGCCTGCTCAAGAATTTGAGCGGGTTTTAACTGTGGTAAAGGTATTACTTATAGTCGTCGGTTATCCTGTATAAGGTTTCTATTATCTCTTCGTCAACATTTGTGAGCGCCACATTTCTGCGAGCCATAACCTTGCGTGCCGTTTCAATGAATTTAGAGATGGGCACTTCGCTGAGTCCGGCAGTGGAGCCCTCCATAAATGAGGGGACGAAATTGCGTGGGTAGCCGGCTCCGTGGATATTTACACCGACTCCAAGAACTGTTGCTGTATTAATCATGGTGTTGACTCCGGTTTTAGAGTGGTCGCCCATGATCAGTCCGCAGAATTGGAGACCTGTGCGGAGGAAGCGGCGCAGGGGATAGTTCCAGAGTTTTATTTCGGTATAATCGTTTTTTAGGTTTGAAGCTACGCATCCGGCTGCAATGTTGCACCATTCTCCAATCACGGCGTTGCCGAGGAAGCCATCGTGTGCCTTGTTTGAATATCCGTTGAAGACCACATTGTTTATTTCTCCTCCTACTTTGCAGTGTGGTCCAACAGTTGTTGCTCCGTATATTTTGGTGCCCATTTTTATTTCAGAGCTTTCGCAGAGGGCAAATGCTCCACGAATGCAGGAGCCTTCCATGACTTCTGCATTCTTACCTATATATATTGAGCCGTGTTTTGAATTGAGTATTGCTCCTTCAACGCATGCGCCTTCTTCAATGAATATTTTAGCAGGGTCTCCGATAACGATGTTTGTTTTGCTGAGCGGCTGTGAAACTCTTCCGTCAGTTATAAGATGGAAGTCAAATTCCAGTGCGTCGGCATTCAGTAGAAAAATGTCGTATAGTTTTTTGATGAAAGAGGGGATTTCGTCAATTTCAATATTCTCGAATTCGGTTTGATCAATCACTCCTCTCGCCGCTATGATTTCTCCTTGAAAGCAGAGTGCCTGCCCCGGCTGTAGGTTTTCTATGCCTTGTACCACCATAGGTGTAGGCAGGTAGTGTGAGGAAATAATAATGTTATCGTTTTCCGGGCTGCAAATGCAGGGGAATTTTACAGACAGATAATCTTCTGTTATATAAGAGTACACCCCGGGGAGGAGTTTTTCCCATTTTTCTCTGAGTGTGAGTATTCCAATCCTGAGATCAGCAACCGGTCTTGTGAATGTTAGCGGGAGGAGATTATTTCTTGTTTCAGGGATATCCTTGAGGATGACGTTACGCATTTTTTTTGATGATTTTTATGCAAAATTAGTAATTAATATGGAGTGTGTTATTCCGGTGATGTTAAAAATTAAGGTGTAGGGATATTTTTCCGGGATGTATCTTTTTGTGTATTCGAAACGGTGTCAGAAATAATAGTGGTAAATAAAAAAGACGGAAATATTTGTGAATTAGAAATTTAGTTTGTAATTTTGCATCGCTTTTTAGCCCGAATGGCGCTTGTTGACTGCTAATTGTCTGTATGACAGGGTGGTTGCGAGTGTCTATCGGTGTATTAAAAGTGTGTGTTTAGAAGTATAATTTTTAATTAAACGATAAGTAAAACAAAAGAACTAAGATGCCTACCATTCAGCAATTAGTAAGAAAAGGACGCGTGGCTCTCGTTGATAAGAGCAAATCGCCTGCTTTGGATTCTTGTCCTCAGCGTCGCGGTGTTTGTGTGCGTGTTTACACTACCACTCCTAAGAAGCCTAACTCAGCAATGCGTAAAGTTGCTCGTGTGAGACTTACCAATGGTAAAGAGGTGAACAGCTACATTCCGGGCGAAGGACACAATCTTCAGGAGCACTCGATTGTTCTTGTTCGCGGTGGTCGTGTAAAAGACCTTCCCGGTGTGCGCTATCACATTGTTCGCGGTACTCTTGATACCAGCGGTGTGAAAGACCGTACTCAGCGTCGCAGCAAATACGGAGCGAAGCGTCCCAAGCCAGCTAAGAAATAAGTTGCGCTTACTAAAAAAAACAAAACAAACAAAGAGATCAGAAAAACGAGTTAAAAAACTTAGTTTTTGATTTATTGGAAGGCTAATTCACCGGTTGAGTAAATGACGTGAGAGAACGTCGTTGAAGATTAAAGAAGCAGCAACCAAGCAAACAAAAACAACATTTGGTAAAACAATGAGAAAAGCAAAGCCCAAAAAGCGGGTGGTTCTTCCCGATCCCGTTTTTAATGATGTAAAAGTGTCAAAGTTCGTCAATCACCTTATGTATGACGGCAAAAAGAACACAGCTTACACAATTTTCTACAGCGCTCTTGAGGAGGTTAAGGCAAAGATGCCTAACGAGGAGAAGACAGCGCTTGAGATTTGGAAAAAGGCTCTTGAAAATGTAACTCCCCAGGTAGAGGTTAAGTCTCGCCGTGTAGGTGGTGCAACATTCCAGGTCCCGACAGAAATTCGTCCTGACCGTAAAGAGTCAATCTCAATGAAAAACCTTATTCTTTATGCCCGCAAGCGTGGCGGTAAAACAATGGCAGGCAAACTCGCAGCCGAGATAGTTGATGCATTCAATGATCAGGGCGGCGCCTTCAAGCGCAAAGAGGATATGCACAAGATGGCCGAGGCTAACCGCGCATTCGCTCACTTCCGTTTCTAATAGGGGTATAATCTGTTGAATAAACACAATCAGAATTACAATGGCTAAATCAGACGAATCACTGAAATATACCCGTAATATCGGTATTATGGCTCATATTGATGCCGGTAAGACTACCACATCAGAGCGTATCCTTTTCTATACGGGTTTGACTCATAAAATCGGTGAGGTTCACGACGGCGGTGCTACCATGGACTGGATGGAGCAGGAGCAGGAGCGTGGTATCACCATCACTTCAGCCGCAACTACCGCATTCTGGAAGTATGACGGCGAGAAATACAAAATCAATCTTATTGACACTCCGGGACACGTTGACTTTACAGTAGAGGTTGAACGTTCACTCCGTGTGCTTGACGGTGCAGTTGCAACATTCTGCGCTGTTGGTGGTGTGGAGCCCCAGAGTGAAACAGTATGGCGTCAGGCAGACAAATATAATGTGCCTCGTATCGGCTATGTGAACAAGATGGACCGTAGTGGTGCAAACTTCTTTGAGGTTGTTCGTCAACTCCGTGAGGTTCTTGGTGCAAATCCTTGCCCCATTCAGATTCCTATCGGTGCAGAGGAGACATTCAAGGGTGTTGTTGACCTGATTACAATGAAGGCTATCTTCTGGCACGATGAGACAATGGGTGCTGAGTATTCATTGGAGGAGATTCCCGCAAATCTCGTTGCTGAAGCTCAGGAATACCGTGACCAGATGCTTGAGAAAATCGCCGAGTTTGACGATGCTCTCATGGAGAAATATTTTGATGATCCGAGCACAATCACCGAAGAGGAAATTCGCCGCGGTCTCCGTAAGGCTACCCTCGCAATGGAGGTTGTTCCTATGATTTGCGGTAGCTCATTCAAGAATAAAGGTGTTCAGCCTCTTCTTGATGCTGTTTGCGCTTATCTTCCCAGCCCTGTTGATGCAGGTGCCGTTGAAGGATATGCTCCCGGAAACCCTGATGAAGTTGAAACCCGCGAGCCGAGCAGCGATGCTCCTATGTGCGCGCTTGCATTTAAGATCGCAACCGACCCGTATGTAGGTCGTCTCACATTCTTCCGCGTTTATTCAGGTGATGTTGTAGCCGGCAGCTATGTGCTTAATGCCCGTTCAGGTAAGAAGGAGCGTGTGAGCCGTCTGTTCCAGATGCACTCAAATAAGCAGAATGCTAAAGAGGAAATCGGTTGCGGTGATATCGGTGCCGGTGTAGGTTTCAAGGATATCCGCACAGGTGATACTCTTTGTGATGAAAATCATCCTATAGTTCTCGAGGCTATGGACTTCCCCGATCCTGTGATCGGTATCGCAGTTGAGCCTAAGACTCAGAAGGATCTTGATAAACTCGGTGTTGGTCTTCAGAAGCTTGCTGAGGAGGATCCTACCTTCCGTGTTCAGACCAATGAAGAAACCGGTCAAACTGTGATTTCCGGTATGGGTGAGCTTCACCTTGATATTATCATTGACCGTCTTCGTCGTGAGTTCAAGGTTGAATGTAACCAGGGTCGTCCTCAGGTGACTTATAAGGAAGCAATCACTCAGCCTGTTGAACTTCGTGAAGTGTTCAAGAAGCAGACAGGTGGTCGCGGTAAATTCGCTGACATCATTGTTCGCGTTGAGCCGGTTGACGAAGGTTTTGAAGGCAACCTCCAGTTTGTAGATGAGGTTAAGGGTGGTAATATTCCTAAGGAATTCATCCCCTCAATTCAGAAAGGCTTCACCACAGCTATGAAGAATGGTGTTCTTGCAGGTTTCCCGGTTGAGCATCTTAAGGTAACAGTTATCGATGGTAGCT
>JAIDQW010000038.1 GCA_029062075.1 Paramuribaculum sp. | reverse complement strand
TGGTTCCCGGAGATGCCGAGATAGGCCTCAAACTTGCAGCAAAAGCCTCCGGTGATAAAAAGGCTGAGTTGATTCCTATGAAAGATTTGTTGCAGCTTACCGGATATATTCGTGGCGGATGTTCACCGATAGGAATGAAGAAGCCTTTTCCTATATTTTTTCACACAACAGCAACCGACTTCGACATTATTTATGTGAGTGCAGGAGTAAGAGGACTTCAAATTGCTGTTAATCCGAATAGTTTAATCAGTTATGTTGGTGGAACTATTGCCAACCTTATAAATGTATGAATAGTTTTGGCGAAATATTCAAACTCACTTCATTCGGAGAGAGTCATGGTGTAGCAATAGGCGGTGTTATTGACGGAATGCCAGCAGGACTTGAAGTAAATCAACAGGCAATTCAGCATGAACTGAATCGCCGGCGCCCTGGTCAAAGCGAAATTGTGACAGCCCGCAAGGAAAGCGACACAGTTAAAATTCTTAGCGGAATATTTGAAGGTAAAACTACAGGCACACCTATCGGGTTTGTGATTGAAAATAACGATCAGCATAGTAACGATTACGAAAATATGCGTAGTCTTTTCCGTCCCTCTCACGCTGATTATACATACTCGATGAAGTATGGAGCGCGTGATCATCGCGGTGGAGGGCGTTCCTCCGCACGCGAAACAGCAGCACGCATTGTTGCAGGAGCATTGGCAAAGCAAGCTCTTGCGAAATACGGTATAGAGGTTTTTGCTTACACCTCACAGATAGGGGATATTAAACTTGAAAAGCCATATACTTCTTTCACATCAACCGATGTTGATAAGAACGTGGTAAGGTGTCCCGATGATGATACAGCCGCAAAGATGATTGATCTGATTTCAAAGGTTAAAGCATCCGGAGATACTGTCGGAGGGATAATAACCGGAGTTGTTCGCGGCTGTCATGTAGGGTTGGGTGACCCTGTGTTTGGAAAGCTTCATGCCAGACTCGCATCGGCAATGATGAGTATAAATGCAGCAAAAGGATTTGATTACGGTATGGGGTTTGACGGAGTAAATCTTCTCGGAAGCGAAGTGTCAGACATTTTTGTAAAAAATTCCGATGGTGAAGTTCACACATCTACTAATAACAGCGGTGGAATTCAGGGTGGAATTTCTAATGGAGAAGATATTTATTTCAGGGTAGCATTCAAACCGGTTGCTACTTTATTGCGTGATGTTGAAACCATAGATACTCAGGGAAATAATGTGATTCTCCATGCTAAAGGCCGTCATGATCCGTGTGTTCTTCCACGTGCTGTTCCCATTGTGGAGGCTATGGCAGCTATGGTGATTTTTGACGCATTACTTCTCAATCGTGTCAGCCGTATCTGATTTACCATATAGAACCTTTGCCGATTTTCTTGCGGAACGCTTTGATGGTAAGATGCAGAAAATCACAATTGATGGCGGTTTTTCTTGTCCGAACCGCGATGGTACTATTGGTAGGGGTGGATGTATCTACTGCAATAATAGCTCTTTTAGTCCCGATAAGGGGGAGAGTAAATCCATAACTGAACAGATTGAGTTTGGAAAGAGTTTCTTTGCCAGGAAATACCCGCATATGCGATATCTGGCATATTTCCAGTCATATACCGGAACGCATGCACCGTTGAGCACTTTGATGAAACTGTACTCTGAAGCTCTCGCTCAGCCTAAAGTTGATGGCATTATTATTGGTACCAGACCGGACTGTATGCCGGATGAACTGATCAAAGAGCTTGCCGAATTGAGAAAGAGTACCTTTGTAATGGTGGAATACGGTGCAGAAAGCTTTCATGACATTACTCTGTCAAGAATCAACAGATGTCATACTGCCGCTCAGACTATAGATGCGGTTGAACGAACTAAAGCTGCCGGAATTGAAACAGGATTGCATTTGATAAACGGTCTTCCCGGCGAGGATGAGTCAATGATAATGGAATCGGTGAGTATCGTAAATACTCTCCCCGTTGATGTAGTTAAGTTTCATCAGATGCAGGTTGTGCGTGGTACAAAACTCGCAGCATTGTGGAGCAAAGGGGAAGCTGAGATATTGGAATTCACTGTTGATGAATATATAAATCTCTGCGTCAAGATTGTTGAATCGTTGCGCAGAGATATAGCTGTGGAGAGGTTTGTGTCTCAGAGCCCGGCAGATATGTTATTGTTTCCCAAATGGGGACTCAAAAACTATGAGTTCACCAATAGGTTGAACAATGCCCTTATTAAATAAGATTATTTTTTTCGGTTACGCACTGATCGAGTGGCAGACTGAGAAGATCGTGAACTTGTTGATTGTTTTACTTTCTTGGATGGTCTGCGTGAAGATACCCTGCCGGATGTACTCTTTCTCCTTTTGGGACTTGATGTTACGCTATCATTCTCAGCTACATTTTTGTCCTTACTCTTTTCCAGTTCTTCAAGTGAAGGTACCCAGATATCCTTTTCAAAGGAGGTCAGACGTTTTTCAATGCTGTCCTGCGCATGTTTGCGGTCATCAGGGTCTGGATAAAGCTGAGCCATGGACTTGTTGCGCAAATTACGGGTCTTGTAAATCTCGCCTTTGTATAAACCGAGATTGAAATAATCATCATAAGTGCTCTGAGGCAGATTATTATCATCATCAGTAAAAATCAGCTGTGAAGTAAGATTAGGTCGTAGGTCACTGTATTTTACCCAGAACATCGGATATTTCACAGCTTCCTGACCGAATTCTTCAGTTCTGTGGAGCACCGGGCAAAGTGCTTCAACTCTTGTGCGCATTCTACCCTCAGTGCGGTCAAATTCCCACCGTTCAATTATATAATACCCGAGAATCTCGGTTGAGGGAATGTCACTCTCATCAATATTATACACTGGGTGTTTTTCTGAAAAACCTTTCCCATTTGTATAATAGATATGGAATCGGTCAAGCATATCGCCTACTTTGAGTCTGTATTCATCAGTAAACACTTCTCTACCGTCGAGATACTCGTATGCCGGCATTTCGTCAGCAGCAAGCAATCGCATGATTATCCTGAAAAGATTTTCCTGACCGTCAACACTCTGCTCAGGAAAATAGAGCGCAGCATTTTCAGGCTCATTAAGATCCAGCGAGCGATAAATTACCTTCATCCATGCAAGATCAGCATCAGATGTCTCTGTGGTCATGCGCTGTCGGGCTCGGTCACTCACCGCAGTCTTTTTTGTGGAAGAAGTGTTATCGGTTCGGCGTGTCACACTGCTGCTTGTGCTTTTCTGAGCAAATGCAGTTGCGGAAACAAATGCTAAAACACCGGAGAGTACTATCCTTAGTATATATCTTTTCATCTGTTGGAATAATTATCAATTAACGGTTATTTCCAATGGGCTGAGAGTGCGCTCAATTCCATCAGGTCCTATCGCTTTGATACGGGAAATATAAAATCGTTTGCCTCTTGACATGCGGCGAAATGATTCTTTTTGACGCTGTGAGAACGATGCACCGTTGCTAACCTCCGGTATGGCATTGCCCATTGAGTCAAAGAATACGGTTTCAAATCCGGTGATGCGGAACTCAATATCAAGCACTCCGTCATCTATAGCGGCTCCGAGTCCCGAAGCATTCATCAGCGCAGCTTTGGTAATGGGTCGCTCACCTCTGAAACGTCCGTTGCCACTGTCTGCAGTGGGAATATAAGCCGTCGGGTCAGGTAAACGGCGCACTTTGAAATCAATTGAGGCTACCTGCGAAGAGTGCCCATCAGGAGTCTTGGCGCTGACACTTATGGTAGCAGGTTGACCGGCTGTTCCGGGTCGCGCTATCCATTTGTCTCCGTTGCGTGTCAGTGTTCCGTTAGTCATTGTTGCATTGACAGAGCTGACAGGTATTCCCGGAACTGAAATCTCAACCGGATTGTCAATTCCGGCATAAAGTACATTCATCATTGTTGCGGATACAGTAGCAACAGGATCCATTACCACATAATCACCGGTAAAAGAATGCTTGCTGGTTGTACCGTCAGGGTGGGGCATCTCAAGATAGCCGTTATAAGAATATGTTCCACTTTTTCCCGGAACAAAGCTATAGGTTGAAGATGCGTCGAGTTTCTTTCCGTCAATAACTATGGAGGGACGAGCCGTAGTATCAACTGCAGCAAGAACAATTTCTGCTTTATAAGGATTGCCGCGCATCACATAGCGTGATTCGGGAATAACAAAAGCGTTCATTTCATTCACCCTGACATCACCCGCATCAACTGCACTGGCTAATGCACTAAGTGCTTCACCTTCTGCATAAAGAATATCATTTTGGAGTTTTGACAGGAGTGCTACAGCTGCCACAACAGGTTGATTCTCAAATTTAACTATCTCCCATGATCGTCCCG
>JAIDQW010000379.1 GCA_029062075.1 Paramuribaculum sp. | reverse complement strand
CATTTATGAATGCCTGGCAGAAACGCATCACCTCCATGTCGCTCTTACCGCGAGGTGAAAAGTCGCTGCCTCCCTTAGCTCCGCCCATAGCAAGGGTGGTAAGAGAGTTTTTGAAAGTCTGTTCAAATGCAAGGAATTTGAGAATGCTTTGATTTACAGAGGAGTGGAAGCGGATACCACCTTTGTACGGACCAATTGCATTATTATGCTGAATGCGGTATCCCATATTGTTCTGAACTTTACCGCTGTCATCTACCCAGCTCACTCTAAATGAGTAAATTCTGTCCGGAATACAAAGACGCTCAATGAGGTTGTAACGCTCAAATTCGGGATATTCATTGTAAGTGTCCTCAATAGAGGTTACTACTTCTTCAACAGCCTGGATATATTCCGGCTCGTTGGGAAAGCGCCGTTTAAGATCGGCGATGATTTCAGATGCTTTCATTATTGATTCCGATATTAAAATTCTGTCGGAGAAAATTCTCCTTTCTGTTGCAAATGTATATTTATTTCCTTGAATATACAAATAAATGTAAGTGAAATAGCGATAATGGCTTCAAATTGCTATCTATTTACCGTTTTCAAGAATTTGGGCAGCGTGATTTGAGATCTTGACTTGTTTCGGTCCGATAATTCTCACAATCTTGCCTTCCGGATCAATGATAAAAGTGGTACGGAAAGTGCCCATATATTTACGACCGTACATGGATTTCTCTCCCCACACTCCAAAGTCTTCCAACAACTTATGATCCGGATCAGTAATAAGAGGGAAGGGTAGCTCGTTTTTGGCTATGAATTTTTTGTGAGATTCAGCTGAGTCGCCACTTGCTCCTATCACCTGGTAACCGGCATTGAGCAGCTCATGGTAGTTGTCACGAAGATTGCAAGCCTGGGCAGTGCATCCTGAAGTCATATCTTTAGGATAAAAATAGAGAGCGATATTTTTTCCGGGGTAATCGCTTCGCTTGATTTCTTTACCATTCTCATCTTTGCCGAGAATATCCGGCACAATGTCACCTATTGTATAGCTCATAGTGAAATATATTTATGTTTTCACAAATATAGCGGATTAAGTGATTCCTGCAAAACGACAGGTATATAAATAAAAAAAATTACTCGTCCTCACGACGAATAATCTTTTTACCTTAAATC
>JAIDQW010000378.1 GCA_029062075.1 Paramuribaculum sp. | reverse complement strand
GGGCTTGAATTGGGAGTTGAACCCAGTGGAGTTCTGCTTTTACCTGGCTTAACACTAATCTTTTCTTCTACAAGGGTGTTCCATTCCCCACAACTCGGACATCTTCCCTCCCATTTGGGAGAATCAGCTCCACACGATGTACACACCCAAACACTCTTTACCTTAGCCATTTAAATCCATTATTTGTCTCCTTCGGAACTCCGAAAGTACGATTGAGGTCGCCATTCCAACGTTCAAAGACTCACTTGTCACTGAATTAGGAGGAAACGATGGTATTAGCAACCTCTTATTCACAAATTTTTCCACATCATTACTTATTCCTCTTCCCTCATTACCCATTACAATGATTCCTGAAGGTGATAGTTGAGTTTGATATATACTTTGTCCGTCAAGAAAAGTTCCATATACATTGACCGATGACTCAGACAATAAATCCTGAAGATTACCTCTTAAAATCTTCACTCTTGAGATTGCCCCCATAGATGCCATTACTGTTTTGGGACTAAATGCGTCTGCACTATCCTCCGAAAGAATCAGATGCCTGATTCCGAACCAATCAGCAGCACGGATTATCGTACCAACATTTCCAGGATCCTGAACACCGTCAAGAGCAATGACAAGTTCCTCTGACGCAATACTTACGTCAAAACTTGATTCCGGCAAATCATACACAGCTATAACCTCAGACGGCGTAGATAATGCAGACATTCTTTCAATGTCTTTTTTACTTACGATTATCGGTGTGAATTTGACAGAGTTGCAGACGTTTTTGTGTTCAGATATCCAGTTTTCCGTAGCAAAAAGATATCTCAGAGAAAAATATCCTATTGTATCGCAAACACATTTTGTCCCTTCGGCAATAAAAGCACCCTCCTCGCGCCGTTTTCGTGCCGAAGATAACGATAAAACAAACTTTCGTAACGCTGCAGTCATTTCCATATACCGCAAAGGTAGTGAGTTTTATTCAAAAAAATCGTAACTTTGCAAATACTTATAATAAATCAAATTAATGTCACAGTTAACTGACGAAATAAACCGGCGGCGCACTTTCGCGATAATATCGCATCCGGATGCCGGTAAAACTACTCTTACGGAGAAGCTTCTTCTATTTGGAGGAGCTATTCACATAGCCGGCGCGGTTAAATCAAATAAAATCAAAAAGACCGCAACCAGCGACTGGATGGAGATTGAGAAACAGAGAGGTATTTCAGTTGCCACATCTGTAATGGGATTTGAATACAACGGATATAAAATCAACATTCTTGATACTCCTGGACACCAGGACTTTGCTGAGGACACTTTCAGAACACTCACAGCAGTTGATAGTGTTATCATTGTCGTTGACGTTGCAAAAGGTGTAGAGCAACAGACAAGACGTCTCATGGAGGTATGCAGAATGAGGAATACCCCTGTTATAATATTCGTTAATAAGCTTGACCGTGAGGGTAGAGACCCGTTTGATATTCTTGACGAGCTTGAACAGGAATTGAAAATCAATGTACGCCCACTTTCATGGCCAATTAATATTGGTGCTAAATTCAAAGGAGTCTATAATATTCACGAAAATTCGCTTGATTTATTCACTCCTGATAAACAAAAAGTCACCGAGAGAGTTGAGATTGAAAACATCAATGATCCTCGTATTGACGAAGCTGTGGGCATCACTGATGCCGCAAAACTTCGAGAGGATTTAGAGCTGATTGAAGGTGTGTATCCTGAATTTGATGAGAAAGTCTATCTTGAAGGTAAAGTTGCACCGGTATTCTTTGGTTCTGCGCTAAACACTTTTGGTGTAAAAGAACTGCTTGACTGCTTTGTGAAGATTGCACCCTCCCCTCGCCCAATTGTAGCAGAGGAGAGAGAAGTACGTCCCGAAGAAGAGCATTTCAGTGGATTCGTATTTAAGATTCATGCTAATATGGACCCTAACCACAGGTCATGTATCGCTTTTGTAAAAATTTGTTCAGGTAAATTTGAACGTAATGCTCCCTATCGGCACATACGCTCGGGAAAGACGTTGAAATTTGCTGCACCCACTGCTTTCATGGCTCAGAAAAAGAGTATTGTAGATGAAGCATATCCCGGAGATATTGTAGGTATCCCCGATACAGGTAATTTCAAGATTGGTGACACCATCACTTCTTCCGAGACCCTTCATTTCAAAGGCTTGCCAAGCTTCTCACCTGAGATGTTTAAGTATATTGAGAACTCCGATCCCATGAAATCCAAGCAGCTGGAAAAGGGAGTACAACAACTTATGGATGAAGGTGTGGCACAGCTTTTCACAAACCAATTCAATGGCAGAAAACTTATCGGTACAGTTGGACAGCTTCAATTTGAAGTGATCCAATACCGTCTGCTACATGAATATGGAGCTCAATGCCGTTGGGAACCCATTTCGCTTTACAAAGCGTGCTGGATAGAAAGTTCAAATCCTGTAGCCCTTGAGAATTTTAAGAAAAGAAAACATCAGTTCATGGCACTTGACCGTGAAGGCAGAGATGTTTTCCTGGCAGATTCCGCCTACGTTCTCCAGATGGCACAGAATGATTTTCCTGATATTAAGTTTCACCAGACATCAGAATTCTAATCAAAAATGAAAGTACTGAAATTTGGCGGTACATCGGTAGGCACTGTTACAAGCCTGCAAAGTGTAAAGTCAATAGTAGAGGCTGGAGATACACCGGTAATAATCGTGGTATCAGCTCTCGGTGGAGTAACGGATATGCTGATTTCTACTGCAAAAGCTGCCGCCACCGGAAAGACAGATGAATATAAAGAAATATTCAATAAGATTAAGCAGCGCCATGAAGACGTGATTTCCGGAATGGTTAGTGAGAGTAACCGTTCGATTGTATGGGAACGGGCTTGCGAAATGCTTGATGAGCTGTCTAATATTTTTAAGGGTGTAAGCCTGCTTAAAGATTTGTCTGCCCGTTCGCTTGACATAATTGTAAGTTATGGTGAGCGGTTGTCAAGTTTGATAATCAGCAACATTATCAATGGAGCTACGCTTTATGATTCCCGCTCTTTTATAAAAACAATTGACCAATTTGGTAAACATGTTCTTGACCCAGTTACCAATGAGCTGGTGGCAAAGACATTCTCTTCCGGTGATTTTAATGTTGCGGTTGTTCCTGGTTTCATTTCCTCCGATGTTTCCACCGGTGATGTCACCAATTTAGGGAGAGGAGGAAGTGATTACACGGCTGCAATCATTGCTGCGACACTTGATGCGGAGGTACTTGAAATATGGACCGATGTAGATGGTTTTATGACTGCTGATCCAAGAGTTATAAGCAATACTTACGTTATAGATCATCTGACATTTGTGGAGGCTATGGAGCTTTGCAATTTCGGTGCTAAAGTTGTTTATCCTCCAACGATTTATCCGGTTTTCCATAAAAATATCCCAATTCTTATAAAGAATACATTCAATCCCACAGCTCCCGGTACTCTGATTTCCTCCACACGAGAATCAGAAGAAGCACGGTGTGACGGTAAAGCGATCAAAGGTATTTCTTCCATCAGCGATACTTGTCTTATCACTGTTAGCGGTCTTGGTATGGTTGGTATCGTAGGTGTTAATGCTCGAATATTCAATGCACTTGCCAAACAAGGAATCAGTGTATTCCTCGTTTCTCAGGCATCAAGTGAAAACACTACTTCATTTGCAATCAAGAATGAAGATGCCGCGAACGCTGTACAGGCTCTGGAAAGGGAATTTTACCTGGAAATTATGTCCGGAGAAATTAATCCAATTAATTCGGAGCACAATCTTGCAACAGTTGCTATTGTTGGAGAAAATATGAGACATGCAACTGGAGTCGCCGGGCGTTTATTCAATACTCTGGGGCGCAATGGTATTAATGTAAAAGCTTGTGCTCAGGGCGCATCTGAAACAAATATTTCATTCGTTATTAAATTATCCGATCAGAAAAAAGCTCTTAATGTAATACACGATAGTTTTTTTCTCTCTGACACCCAAGTGCTTAATCTTTTTATAATTGGAATTGGCAACATTGGGCGTCACCTACTTCAGCAGCTTGCCCTGCAGCAGGAGAAACTTCTCCGCGATAAGGCTCTGGAGCTAAAGGTTGTGGGCATTGCCAATTCCAAAAAAGCTATTTTTAATCGCGAAGGTATAGACATCGCATCTTATAAAGAGCGTCTTGAAGAAGACGGTATGCCATCTTCTCCTGAATTAATAGCCAGAGATATTATTGGCATGAATATTTTTAACAGCGTATTTGTAGATTGCACATCAAGTGCTGATATTGCAGATCTTTATGCAAGGCTTCTTGATCATAATATCAATGTGGTCGCAGCCAATAAAATCGCTGCATCTGGCAAATATGACCACTATCTGAAATTAAAGAACATAGCCAGAAATAAAGATGTAAAATATCTTTTTGAGACGAATGTAG
Source organism: Paramuribaculum sp. (assembly GCA_029062075.1). Taxonomy (GTDB): domain Bacteria; phylum Bacteroidota; class Bacteroidia; order Bacteroidales; family Muribaculaceae; genus Paramuribaculum. Next base: position 3,408 of record JAIDQW010000378.1, on the reverse strand, counting down.
GTGCCGGGTTACCAATTATTAACACTATAAATTCCCTTATCAATTCCGGTGACAAAATACTCCGCATTGAGGCTGTGCTTTCCGGCACATTAAATTTTATATTTAATGAACTTAGCAAAGACATTTCATTCAGTATGGCTGTAAAAGGTGCTATGGATGCCGGATACAGTGAACCGGATCCAAGAATTGACTTGAGCGGGACTGATGTTATGCGGAAGCTTGTAATTCTCGCTCGTGAAGCCGGTTATCGAATTGAGATGGATGACATCAAGATAAAACCGTTACTTCCAGCAGATCTGTTAACCGGGTCAGTAGAGCAATTCTTTAACTCTGTAAGTGAGCTTGACATTCCTTTTGAAAAAAGACGTGAGGAAGCGGAAAAACTTGATTTAAGATTTAGATTTGTAGCTTGTCTTGATAATGGTAACGCTACTGTGGGACTTGAAACTGTAGCAGCAGATCACCCATTTTATAATCTCGCCGGCAGCAATAATGTAATCCTCATTACTACAGAGAGATACCATGACTATCCTATGGTTATCAAAGGTTACGGAGCCGGGGCGGAAGTTACTGCAGCCGGAGTCTTTGCCGACATTATCTCTATCGCTAATATCCGTTGAGCATATATGAAGCAGACAAAATATTTGGCTGTGATAGGTGGCATCCTTGCTGTTCTGGTCGGAATCAGTAGAGGTCTCGGAGGCCTCACTCTTACAATATCTTCAGAATCCTCTGTTGAAAAAGCGGTAGGAATAGGATTGATTGTTATTGCTTTATGGCTTATAGTCACTGGAGTAACTTTTATCTTGAACCGTACCATATCCATGCGTAAGTGGTTGACAGTAGGAGTAATATTATTTTGGATAGATGGAATTGTAAACGGTTTTATTATTTTCGGTGCGCCATTACTGTCCGGCCAGTTGATTAATATATCCTTATCTGCACTTATACTTATATGTGTATGGTGCACCGCCTATGACCGGAAGTAAAACCTGTTCCATGTTACATAATAAAAGAGTCCTATGAAACTTTCAAAACATGATATTTCAAAACTGCATTGGAAACTGTTTTTTCCGCTCATAGGCCTTCTATGGCTTATAATTGGCATTACGATCATTTACTTTGTTTCGCATGAGAAACAGAGACAACGGGAAAATCTTGAGAATCGTTTGCTTAATGTAGGCAATACCGTTGTAGATGCTTACACCAGAGGAGAGGATTTGACCGAGACTGTAGATTTTATCCGCCTTTTCATCGACAACACTACTCTTGCACCGCTCCGTATAACGGTCTACGACAATAATGGAAAGATGGTTGCCGACAATTCTTCAGCAACAATCAAGGTCTATGACAGTAACGGGATAATAAAGCCGGGATTTGAAAGTCTCATCTACCATAATGACTTGTCCGCGGTGCAGGACATGATGCTTGAAAATGACAGGAGCATGGTTTGCTCCAGGAAGAGCCCGGACGGCAAGATATGTGCGTTTGCCGCTTTGCCGTATGAAGGAGAAGTACTTACCTTTTTGAGCATCAACCCTATGGTGTGGATTGCAATTATATTGCTTGGTATTGTTTTGTCCGTGCTGACCTTTTTCGGGGTTAGGGCTGTATGCCGCAATGTATATGCGCTCAGGGATTTTGCAGAGGCTGTGTCATCGGATCGTCTGCCGGATGACATTGACTCTTGGCAATTCTCTAAAGATGAACTCGGCGATGTGTCCAAGCACCTGCTTACATTATACCGTGACCGCATACATGCCGAGCAGGAAAAAATTTTACATGAACGCCAGATTGGAATGAGTGTAAGCCATGAACTGAAAACTCCTGTAGGAATAATAAAAGGCTACCTCGACACTATTCTCGAGTCAAAAGATATGCCGGAGGAACTTAAACATAAATTCCTGGTCCGGGCAAAAGAGAATACCGACCGATTGTCGACTCTGATTAACGATTTGTCTATGGTGATGCGCCTGCATGACCAGAGCAGCGTGCATAATTCAACAATTATAAACTTTCATAGGCTTGCGGCGCAATTGGCTGAGGATATCAAGCACGGACAGGTAACCGGTAAAATGGAGTTTGAGTACAGTGTTCCGGATAAATGCCTTGTTGTGGGGCATGAATCGTTGCTAACCAATGCATTGCTTAACCTGATATATAACTCCGTCAAACATTCAGGCGGCAGCAGAATGTTCTTGCGGTGGATTAAGGAGGAAGACGGATTCCACATCTTCACATTCTCTGACAATGGAATAGGCGTGGAAAATGAGCATCTTGGTCGCCTGTTTGACCTTTTCTACAGGGTTGATTCCGGTAGGACACGCAAGACCGGAGGCTCCGGACTCGGTTTGCCGATAGTGCGCAGGGTTATCAATGCAATGGGCGGAGATGTTTCTGTGCAAAATGGCAGTGACGGCGGACTCCAGTTTACCTTCAGGCTTCCTTCTGCAATCAGGGCAACCGCATCAAAATTTGGCGTGAAGAAGCATATTCTTTAGATAGTCGTTTGACAGACAGGCCTTGAAGCGTCTTTTCTTCAAACTACTCTTGTCGATATGCTCTTTGATTATTTGCAGAGCTAACTTTCTGATTGTAGATAAATTTACAGCCGCGAAGCCTTTTCTGGCGCGGCAGACGTCCTCAAGGAAGTTGACATCAAGATTCCAGTGTAACTGGTTCTCTATAGACCAGTGTCCTCGCGCCAACATATTGAAGTATGCCGCTTTAGGATAATCTTCGTCACTTATATACTTATATAATGTCTGACAGTTGAGGTGACATGGTCACCATAATCGACTGTGGATGTAACTTCAACCAGAGTCTTTAGCCCCGGCCAACGGTTCATAACGTCCTTGTCTCGATTGTGTCGGCATTGAGTATGTGGCATGATTGTTACCGCCGCATTCATATTTATACCGGGTGCGCTGACGGAACTCTATCTTGATAGCAATAATCCCTCTGCACAAATCGCAGTCAAGGGATTCCCACTATTTTCAGCGGCATTTGTTTTCTTTATCTTCAACCTCACGGCAATCGGATATTTTCAAAGTGTAGAGAAGGTTATCCCCTCAATCGCGTTTGCGCTGCTTCGTGGACTTATATTCCTTGTGCCATCCTTTCTGTTGATGCCGGTAGTTTTCGGTGATGCCGGAATGTTGCTTGCACTGTTTGTTTCAAAATCACTCACCTCGGCTTCCATAATCATATATTATTTTTGCAACAGGTGCAAAACGAAGCCGGAGGATTGAGTTAAATAAAATCAAATAGGTTATCTACTGAATTTAAAATATTAATTTTGTAGATAAACAAACCGACATGAAATATTTTAGCACCGGAAATCACTCTTTGAGAATTCCTTTTAAGGAGGCTGTCATCACTGGTATAGCTGAAGACGGAGGATTGTAT
>JAIDQW010000377.1 GCA_029062075.1 Paramuribaculum sp. | reverse complement strand
TATAAAACTATGAGTAAGAAATTTGTATGCGAAGTATGCGATTGGGTTTATGATCCCGAAGTAGGAGATCCGGAACATGGTATTGAACCGGGCACTTCATTTGAAGATTTACCTGAAGATTGGGTATGTCCTCTTTGTGGAGTGGGCAAGGATGAATTTGCCCCTATTGACTGAACAACGAATAAGATATAATAATTATTAAGGTGAGAGATTCCGATTTCGGTTCTCCCACCTTAATTATTTATGACTATTCAGGAACATAAATTATATCGCCGTTTTCCAGCTGATAAGCTGTTCCGACTCTTTTGCCTTTGTTGCCTGATGTATCAGAGTTGTCGGAAGGTGTGTAGCGGTTTATCTTATCGCCCTCTTTGGTGATTATCTCCATGTTATCCTTCCCTGGGTTCTTGACCATGGTGAAGTCTTCCTGTGAAAAGATTTCAGTCATGTTGAATCGGCTAACAAGTGCAACCATAAGGGCGACAGCAAATACCATAGCTACATCAAACAGATTGCTTACCACGCTCATAGGATCTGAGTCATCGCTGCGTGATAAAATAGATCTTCTGGGTCTCATTTCGCTTCACTTAATGACTGTACAACATAATCAAGTACAATGAGGTTTCTCGTAGCCCAACGTTCCCTTGCTTGCTGGGTAACAAAGCCAATGGCACTGACAACGAGTCCTACAACAGTAGTGGCAAATGCAACCTGCATATTGTATGCCATTGATGCTATGTCACCGGTGGCAAGACCAACAAGGGCAGGTCCCATAGGAATAAGTGTTCCCATAAGACCAAGAATAGGTCCCATTTTCGTGAGAATTTTTGAGGCGGCAATATTTTTCTCAGCAGCCATTTCATATTCAGAGACAATGAGCTGCATTCTGGCTTCATTTCCTCTTGCAGATGCTAAATCTTTCAGGTATTTATTGATAATAGATGCTTCAGAAGCAGGCATAGATTCAATATTCATTAATATCTGTGGCGGCAATGCATCAGTTATCTTTTGCTGAAGCATAGCAGAGGTTTTACGTTCAATCATGTACTGACTGAAAAATGCACCGATAAGAATTAATGCCCTTATAAAGAAATATATAAGGAGAACAATAACCGGTACAAGCAACCCGGTTGAAATCCAGTAAAGAATGTTGGAAATTAAATTCATCTTTGTATTTTATTTTTACGGTTAAACATAAATATTCCGACGACAGCTCCGGTGATAAACATTATAAATACAGTGCACAAAGCAGCTATATGAGGTTCATTAACACCGTCAACTGTCGTTCTGCCGTTAACGGTGGTTACTATTCCGAGCAGGGCGATAATGCAGTTTGTGTAAAATGTAAGTTCAAGGCGCATAGATTTTCCTGGCAGGAGTGTTTTCAAGCCATAAGCAAGTAGAGGAAATCCTATCAATGTGGAAATTGCAAGAGATGCCGAGACTTTATAAAAACTGATGCCCGGAGTAGAAAAAATCAGTTCAACAAGGCAAGCCGCCATGACCGGAAAGATAAGCAC
>JAIDQW010000376.1 GCA_029062075.1 Paramuribaculum sp. | reverse complement strand
GTTGTGACATCAACCTCGTCCCAGCCGTTCACAATCATGTCTGCCATGCCTTTGAGAGCCTCCGCCGGATAGGTGGTGGCAAGACCAACAACCTTTGCGCCACTGGCAAGTCCTGCCTTCAAACCATTCATACTGTCCTCAAAAACAACACAATCCTTGGCTTCTACACCAAGCTCCTTTGCCGCAAGAAGATACCCCTGCGGATCCGGTTTCGACTTCGTTACCTTTGATGCATCAATTATCACATCAAAAATATCTTTCAGTTCAGGCAGCTGCTTGAACAGGCAATCCATTTTGCGGCTGTCGCTGCTTGTAACAAGTGCGCGGGGAATACCGTTTTTCTTAAGACTCTCAAGAAACTCCATAGCCCCCGGCAAAAGAGGGAACGACATATTGTCTTGAAAATCAAGCAATCGGTGGGTAACATCGTCTCTGATTTCTTCAGTTTTGTATAAGGATAGAATTTCAGGCAGTGTAGAACCTTTAATCGCAACGGCAAAATTTTCTATTCCGGTAGGATAAATTTTCTCTATTTTATCCCAGAAAACCGTGTAAAGCCGTTCACTGTCAATAATCACGCCATCAAGGTCAAACAAAGCTGCTTTCATAAATTACTTATATCATTAATAGATTTTGCAAAAATAGTAAATAATCATTTAAGACCAATTTAATATGAAAATAGCTGCACCCGGTGAGGTACAGCTATTCGCATTATTAGAGTTGTAAACTTGGCTTCTTATTTTGTGTGATTGTGGAAATCAACATCAATCTGCTGAGCAGGTTTAGCAACCCAGCTGAGGAACTTCTGGAACGGAAGGAGGAACAGCACGCAAAGGTCGCGAATCCAAGAGAGGAACAGTGGAGAATAATAAGCACCGATGAGAGAACCGAAAAACAGTGTGCAACCTGATCCGAATCCATCCTCCTTGCAACCAATAATAAACATGATGATAGCAACGAGAACACCGATGAAATAGCTGATGAAAATCATGCCATCGATAAAGAACTCAAAGAACATCTTCTTCAGGAAAGAGAAGAAAGGCCAGCGGCTTGTATGAACAAAAGTTTTAAGACTCTTGTTCTGGCAAGCTTTGGCAAGACGCACAGCTGCACCTTTCCAGAAAGAGAAGGGGCATACAAAGAGTATGAAAGCAAGCATTGAAAAGAAGTAAGCCAGCGCACTTCCAATTGTTTTGCCGAATTCACCGTTGTTTGACAATCCGTCATTTGCAGGCTCAAAAGCCTTTTCTTCATTAAGATTCTGATTTTCCATTT
>JAIDQW010000375.1 GCA_029062075.1 Paramuribaculum sp. | reverse complement strand
GGGTTTCGCGGTATATTTCCCATGTCAAATCTTCCACCTTGCCGTTAACCTTTTCAAGAGCCTGATATACAGGCACAGTGCCCATAGGCACCGGGCAGTTGCGGATAATCCACTCGCGGGTTTCGTGAATATTATCACCGGTAGAAAGGTCCATAAGTGTGTCACCGCCCCAGTAGCAGCTCCACACCGCCTTGCTTACCTCCTCCTCAATACCGGAACTGAGCGCCGAGTTGCCGATATTTGTGTTAAGCTTTACGAGGAAATTCCTTCCGATAATCATCGGCTCGGCTTCGGGATGATTAGGGTTAGCCGGAAGCACGGCTCTACCAGCCGCAATCTCATCGCGTACAAATTCGGGAGTGATGTGGGAGTCAATACCGAGAGCGGAAGCGTTCATATTCTCCCTGATAGCCACATACTCCATTTCCGGAGTGATAATTCCCTTTTTGGCGAGAGCCATCTGTGTGATATCCTTACCCTCCTTGGCTCTGTAAGGGGTGTGACGGTTAGCAAAACGAATGGAATCAAGGCTTTTGTCGCTTTCTCTCATCTTTCCGTATTCGCTTGTTATAGCCGGAAGCTTTTCCAGGTCGTCGCGCTTGGAAATCCACTGCTCCCTTATTCTCGGGATGCCCGCATTGATGTCGATTTTCACATCAGGGTCAGTATAAACCCCGCTGGTATCGTAAATATACACCGGTTCATTCTCTGTCATCACCTTCTCTTCACCGTTAAGTGTAACGGTAGGGGTAAGGTTGACCTTGCGCATGGCAACTCTAACCGGGTGTATAGTACCTTCCATATACACTTTTTCCGAGCCTGGATAGCTGTGCACATCAATATTTTCAATAGTCATAGCAAAAATTCTAATAGGTTACAGATTGTCAAGAAAAGAGGTGAGAGGGCTTGTTGCAGAGGCAAAAGAAGAAACCGATCCGAGTCCTGCAAGGTAAGCTTTTCTTCCCGCCTCAACCGCAAGTTTGAAAGCCACAGCCATTTCCACAGGGTCGGAAGCCACTGCTATAGCGGTGTTAACAAGCACTGCATCGGCACCCATTTCAAGTGCTTCCGCTGCATGGCTCGGTGCTCCCAGTCCCGCATCAATAATCACCGGCACCCGGCTCTCGGCAATGATAATTTCAACAAGGTCTTTGGTCTTTATGCCCTTGTTGGTGCCTATAGGTGCTCCGAGAGGCATAACTGCTGCTGTTCCCACCTCTTCAAGCCGCTTGCAAAGCACGGGGTCTGCCTGAATGTATGGCAGCACATGAAAGCCCTCCTTAGCGCGGATTTCGGTAGCCTTGAGGGTCTCTACC
>JAIDQW010000374.1 GCA_029062075.1 Paramuribaculum sp. | reverse complement strand
AGATTGTGATTATCGACAGCATCGCTGTACCTAAGGATTCTTTTTTTGAGGCATATCATCTATCTCCGTCCGCAGGTTCGGTTCAGGGGGCCGCTTCTCTGCCGCAGTCGTTCAACGCTGCAGAAGGGTCAACATATTTTACCTCCGATAACAATTCAACGATTATCTGGAGCGTAAACACCGGAGAATTTCCGCAACTTGCTCAGACATGGATGCTTGCCGATGGCTCATGGGAGGACCCCCTTCCACTGGGAACAGCTCTCAATGAGGGAGGTGCAGCCGAATTCCCGTTTCTTATGAGCGATGGCGTAACGCTTTATTTCGCAAACAACGGTGAAAATTCCATTGGCGGATACGATATTTTTATTTCACGCTATGATGGTGAAAAATTCCTTCAGCCACAGAACATCGGAATGCCATATAACTCTCCTTACGATGATTATCTTCTTGCAATAGATGAGGAGACCGGTATCGGATGGTGGGCTACCGACAGAAATCAGCTTGGTGAGTTCATTACTATTTATAAGTTTATACCTCAGGAGCTTAGAATAAACTATCCGGTTGACACCGAAAATCTTGCCGGATTAGCTAAACTAACAGATTATAAAAGAACCTGGGAGCCTGGAAAAGATTATTCTGCTCTCATTAAGGCATCTGAGGAAGTAGCCGAATGGGAAGAGGCTATCTCTCAGGTTCTGAGAATAGCGATGCCCGATGGCAGGGCTCTGGCAGCCAATCAGTTAAAATCAGCTCAGGCTAAATCGCTTGTTTCCGGTTACGCATCGCTGCTCACTCATCTCAAGAATAAGGAGTTGCTTCTTGACCGGATGAGAAAAGAGTATGCCAGAGGCAATACCTCAAATGCGACAGGAATTATTGATACTGAAAATGATATAAATGATCTGAGAAAGGAGATTATTACTCTTAGAAATAGAATTATCGCGTCTGAAATGCCGACAAAAATAAATTAAATAAGATATATGGAACTTACAGTTATCATCCTCTCGGCAGTGGCGTTACTGCTGTTGTGCGTGTTTTTTTACTATGTGCCGTTTTTTCTATGGATAAGTGCAAGAGTAAGCGGTGTGAAAATTTCACTCATGCAGCTTGTGCTCATGCGCATACGAAAAGTGCCCGTAGGTACTATAGTGCAGGCTATGATTGAGGCTCACAAGGCAGGTTTGCACGATGTTTCACGCGACGACCTTGAAGCTCACTATCTTGCCGGAGGAAATGTTGAAAAAGTTGTGCACGCTTTGGTATCTGCATCAAAAGCCAATATAGATCTCGGTTTCAAAATGGCTACTGCCATTGACCTTGCCGGCAGAGATGTGTTTCAGGCTGTGCAGATGAGTGTGAATCCCAAAGTGATTGACACTCCCCCGGTAACAGCTGTGGCAAAAGATGGCATCCAGCTGATTGCCAAGGCAAGAGTTACTGTTAGAGCAAATATCAAGCAACTCGTGGGTGGAGCTGGTGAAGATACAGTGCTTGCCAGAGTAGGTGAGGGTATCGTGTCTTCTATCGGCTCATCTGAAAGTCACAAGCAGGTGCTCGAAAATCCCGAAATCTTATCCAAACTTGTGCTCCGTAAGGGTCTTGACAGCGGGACCGCATTTGAAATTCTATCCATTGACATTGCGGATAT
>JAIDQW010000373.1 GCA_029062075.1 Paramuribaculum sp. | reverse complement strand
GATGGGGAGCGGGCGGCGGAATTCCTCCTTAAATGATATCAGGGTTTCCGTTCTTCCGGCTCCCACAGCCTGAAGGGGTCCGTGAATAATTTGCAGAAGATGGTCATTGTTGCGCGCATAGAGTTTGATGAGCAGGTCGTACTTACCGGTTGTGAAATGACATTCAACCACCTCGGGGATTTTGCGCAGAGCCGATACCACGGTGTCGAAATCGCTGGGGTCTTTCAGGAAAAAACCTATATATGCACAGGTCTCATAGCCCGCTGAGGACGGGTTGACAAGCGTCTCGAAGCCCTGGATAATATCGCTGTTCATCAGTTTTTGTATGCGCTGGTGAATAGCCGCGCCGCTCACTCCACACTCTCTTGCTATTTCAAGAAAAGGGATGCGGGCGTTCTCACTAAGCATACTCAGAATCTTTTTGTCAAGACTGTCAAATTGGATACGTGGCATAAATCATTATTTTTATGCAAAATTAAAATTTTCCTGAACATATTGAATTATGAATATGTTTAGAAAATGTCAACTATTTATTTATTTCTGAGATGAGACGATTTCTTACCGGTGCGTTTATGCTCGCTGCATTGAGCGCAACCGCAACCGAATCAAGCGACACCGTAGCCGGCACGACTCCACAGGCAGTGGGGCTCGTGCTGAGCGGAGGTGGTGCCAAGGGCATTGCCCACATAGGCGTCATAAAAGCGCTTGAAGAAAACAATATTCCTATCGATTATATTACAGGCACCTCTATGGGAGCTATCATAGGCGGGTTGTATGCCTGCGGATATACTCCCGACGAGATGATGGAGCTGATAAAATCCAAAGGATTTGAATACTGGAGCAGCGGCACTATTGATCCGTCGCTCACATATTATTATGCCACAGCAGAAAGGACTCCTGCTTTGGTGCATTTCAATCTCGGCAGTAACGGCACCGGAAAATCCCCCGGACTTTTACCAACAAGCATTATCAATCCTCTGCCCATGAATTACGCCTTCATGGAGCTGTTTTCGCCATATTCGGCACAGTGCGGTGATAATTTCAACAATCTCTTTGTTCCTCTGCGCACTGTAACTTCCAATATTTATGCCAAGCATAAGGAGGTGCTGAAATCCGGTTCGCTCGGCGATGCCATCAGGGCTTCCATGAGCTTTCCTATTGTATTCAGACCTATTGAAATAGATAGCGTGCTGGTTTATGACGGGGGTATCTACGACAACTACCCATTCAATGTGATGCACACCGAGTTCGCACCGGACATTATGATAGGATCGAATGTGTCCGGACCGGATGCCAAACCGAAGCAGAACGACATCCTGCAGCAACTTGAGGATATGATTATTCAGAACAATGACTATAATCTGCCGCCGGAATGGGGTGTGAGTCTGACTGTGCCTGTGAGAATGTTCGGGCTGCTTGACTGGGATAAAGCCGACACAATCTGCGCCATAGGCTATAAAACGGCTATGCAGATGATGGATTCAATAAAAACGAGGGTGACGGCAAGAACATCTCCGCAGGTGAGACATCTGCGCATAGAGGTGTTCAAGTCACAGACTCCTTATGTAAGGTTTGATTCGGTGACAGTTACCGGTGCCACAAAATCCCAGAAC
>JAIDQW010000372.1 GCA_029062075.1 Paramuribaculum sp. | reverse complement strand
GAGCTTATTATGACCGGAAACCTGATAGCGGAGGCTGATGCTTCAGTGGCAGGGACAGAGGAGCCGGGATTTCTTGTTATTGAAGCACTGCTCACCGATTCAACCGATAAAGCCGTAGCAACTGCCCGCCGACTCATCAGTGAACAGTTGAAGCGCATTTCTGATGAACCTCCGACTGCTGAGGAGCTGGAAAGAGCTATCAATAAATTTGAAAGCCGGTTCACACTCTCTGTCGATTCTTACATGAAGATGGCGGAAAAGCTCGCTTTAGCTGAGATGCAGGGTGATAACCTCAACGATATTATTCCTCGCTACCGCAGGCTCACCCCTGAGGACATCAGCCTGGCTGCAAGACAGATTTTCAATCCTCGGCACGAGTGTACACTCATATATCTTCCTGCTGAATAACCGCTCAAACGTGCTACTGAAAAAATGTGACAGCACCGTGCAATAATTTATCTTGCATGGTGAGCTATTTCCATTTTTAATCATTACTTTTGTCTTTGTATCGAACCAACCGGTGCAATATGAAGTACGTTTCGCTGCCAGACAATCTGAACCGACCTCTTCCATTCTATCTTGCAATGGAAGAATGGCTGGCACGCAATTTCAACGAAGATTTCTTTTTCACATGGCAGGTGGATCCAACGGTTATATGCGGCAGAAATCAGATAGTTGACCTTGAAGTGGATATTGACTTCTGCAGAAAAAACTCCATAAATATTTGCCGGCGTAAAAGCGGAGGCGGTTGCGTGTTTGCCGACAGAAAGAATATAATGTTCTCATATATAACTAACTCCACATCCGTAACCACCGACTTCATTGCATATACTTCGAGAATTGCGGGTGTTTTACGCCAACTCGGCATTGATGCCTCGTCATCATCCCGCAATGATATACTTATAGGAGAGCAAAAAGTTAGCGGCAATGCTTTCTATCACATTCCGGAATGTTCACGATCCATTGTTCACGGCACTATGCTTTATGACATGGATTCCGACATTATGAACAGGGCATTAACTCCTTCCAGAGCCAAACTCGCATCAAAAGGAGTGAAAAGTGTTGCCGCAAGAGTCACCACAATAACAGCACACTCCGATATTTCCTTACCGGATTTCAAGACTTTTGTAAGAAAATCGCTCTGCGGCAATGACGAGTTTATCCTTACAGCCGAGAATATTGTGGAAATTAACACCCTTGCCGAGGAACTGATGACTGACAGCTGGATTTTCAGAAAAACTTCCGCAAGCCGAATGGTGCGCACTTCCAGAATTGACGGTTGTGGCGAATTTCGCACTGAACTTGAAATTGACAATGGTGTATTACTGTCGGTAAACCTTGCCGGAGACTACTTTCCCCTCGCCGACATTGACTCTGCGTTACTGAACCGGTTAAGAAACATCCCTTACAAACATCAAAGTATTATTGACGCTCTTGGCGATATTGACACCGGCAATATTATTTCAGGAATAACTACTGCTGATTTCGTGAAACTGATTATATAACAAAACCAATTAAAATATCATGGAAAATATCAAGAAAACCTGCTTGTATCCGCAGCATCTGGCACTGGGCGCACAGATGAGTCCTTTCGCCGGCTTCGATATGCCAATCCAGTATTCATGCATCGTTGAGGAGCACAATGCAGTGCGTACCGCCTGTGGAGTTTTCGACGTAAGCCACATGGGTGAAGTACTCGTAACCGGACCCGATGCGGAAAAATATGTTAACCATATTTTCACCAATGACATCAGCGGCGCTCCTCAGGGCAAAATATTCTACGGAATGATGCTCTACGAAAATGGTGGCACCGTTGATGACCTGCTTGTATATAAGCGTGGAGAAAATGACTTTCTACTTGTAATCAATGCCGCTAACATTGATAAAGATGTGGAGTGGATGAAAAAATGCTCTGCCGGGTTCAATGTAAGGATAGATGATCTGAGCGATGAACTCGGTGAACTTGCCATTCAAGGTCCGCTTGCCGAAGATGTTATGGAAACCGTGCTCGGTATCAGATGCGCCGAGCTGGCTTTCTACACATTCAAGGAAACGACTCTGCCCAACGGCTCGGCGGTACTGGTCAGCCGCACCGGATACACCGGAGAGGATGGTTTTGAGATATATGCATATCCGGGACTGATTGTTGACATCTGGAATGCACTTATGGAAAGCGGCAAAGTGATGCCGTGCGGACTCGGTTGCCGCGACACTCTGCGCTTCGAGGTGGGACTGCCGCTTTACGGTGATGAACTCAGTGAGGATATCACTCCGCTTGAAGCGGGTCTCGGTATATTTGTCAAGCTTGACAAAGAGGGCGGTTTCATAGGACGGGAAGCTCTTCTTGCACAGAAAAACGAAGGACTCAAACGTAAGATTGTGGGAATCGAGCTTCAGGACAAAGCTATTCCGCGCCACGGATATGAAGTGCTGACAGCTGACGGTTCAAAAGTGATAGGCACGGTAACTACCGGCTACAGAGGGCTGTCTGTTGACAAGAGCATCGCTATGGCACTAATTGACAGTGAATATACGGCAATCGGTACTCCTGTGTCGGTTAAAATCCGCAAGAAAGTTTTTCCGGCAACCGTTATATCTAAGAAATTCTACAAAAAAAGTTATAAAAAATAATCATTATCAC
>JAIDQW010000371.1 GCA_029062075.1 Paramuribaculum sp. | reverse complement strand
CAGCATACTACCTTCGTAAAGCGATGACAGCCCGAAGTAGCCGCCGCCGGGACACATCAGTAATGCGGCCCCGGTTGGTTCAGCCGCGGGATATACCGTTACTTCCGGTTCTGAAACATAAGTTATCCAACCTGAGCTGTCGCTCTGCTCCTTGCCGGGAGCTATGCCGTTTGGTGTCGGGGCACCGTTTTCCCAAAGTCTGTAGGTTATCGGTTCGGTTGCCGAGGTTATATTAACTGACTGTACCATAATCATCAACACTAATAGTAGAATTTTTTTCATAACGCATCAGGTTTCAAAACAAATTGGCAAAGGACAGGAGTTTGCCTTTGGAGGTATTCAACTCGGTGTCTCCATTATAGATTACATTAAGATGATTAACCGGAGTGCCGGAAAGTTTGCCCCACTTGTCAAGCCCCTTAAAATAATCGGTGGAATATGTTTGCCCTATTTTGATTTCATAAGCATTCATTTCCAATCCATTAGTTGCTATCAGATCAATTTCATTTCCCTGCGAATCTCTCCAATAGGTTAAATCTGGTTGCTTACCATTATTGTAAGCGTCTTTTATAAATTGATTTATCACTAAGTTTTCAAAAAGTGATCCCCGCATATAAAAGGCACTTACCTGATCGGCAGATGACAAGCCTAAAAGACTACAAGCCAATCCGGTGGCATAAAAGTACAACTTGGGAGATTTTACAACCCTCTTATTATAATTAGTGAAGTTTGGTGCAAGGCGATAACAAATATAGCTTGCTTCAAGCACCGATAACCATGCGTCTGCTGTATTAGCCGTAATGCCTGTTTCATTAGCAAGAGATGACAAGTTAAGAATCTGTCCTATCCTGCCGGCACACAGCCTAATAAATTTCACGAATTTATTCAAATCTGAAATTCTCAAAACGTCTCTCACATCCCGTTCCACATAGGTTTGAATATAATATGGATAATAATCTTCCGGCGCAATATCCTTATCGTATAATCGGGGATAAAAGCCCTTGTAAATCTGATCATCCGTACTTGCATTTAATAAACCGGCATCTTTGAGTTCTAATCTTGAAAACGGCAACAATTTCAAAATAGCCGTTCTCCCTGCAAGCGACTGACTGATGCTATCAAGCAGGAGAAAATTCTGCGATCCGGCGAGCAGATACATCCCGGTTTCGTTAACATTATCTGTGTGAGTTTGAATATATGATAACAGGTTGGGAACCTTTTGAATTTCATCAATAATCACTTTATCCGGATATGTTTTTATAAACCCATTAGGATCCGATAGGGCAAACTCCTTAATATCCGGGTTTTCTAAGGACAGATAAGTATAATCACAGAATTCATTTTTCAACAAAGTAGATTTTCCCGACTGACGTGGTCCGGTAAGAGTTACTATCGGATATTTTGTTGATAGATCTTTTAATTTCGCAGATATTATCCTATGTATCATACAGTTACTTTTATAAAAGCAGCAAGCCTTGCAAATTCTCAATCGGATTGCGGATTTGCAAAATTAGCAATAATCCCATAATAATCAAGACATTTCAGTATATTAAAAGTATATATAATTGTTTTTTTATCTGATACACATACTTTTAACAGGGGGTCG
>JAIDQW010000370.1 GCA_029062075.1 Paramuribaculum sp. | reverse complement strand
TGTCGGATCTTCGCCGGGAGTTCATTGTCGGTGGAGAAAAAGTAAAGGCGCTCCGAGGGGTATCCTTTACCATTCATGAAGGTGAGTTCGTGACAATCATGGGTACTTCAGGTTCGGGTAAATCAACCCTTCTTAATATTCTCGGATGTCTTGACACACCTACATCAGGAGAGTATGTTCTGGACGGCACAAGCGTTAGAACAATGAGCAAGGACAAGAGGGCTGTGCTACGCAACCGGAAGATCGGTTTTGTGTTTCAGAATTATAATCTGTTGCCTAAAACAACTGCGGTGGAAAATGTCGAGCTGCCATTGCTCTATAATCCGGAAATAAAACCGAGGGAACGCCGTGAAATGGCTATAGAAGCACTTGATGCCGTAGGACTTAGAGACCGTCTTGAGCATAAGAGCAACCAGATGAGTGGTGGACAGCAGCAGCGTGTGGCAATTGCCAGAGCGCTGGGCAACAATCCGGTGCTCATTCTTGCCGATGAGGCTACCGGTAACCTTGACACACGCACATCGTTCAGCATACTCGTACTTTTCCAGCAACTTTATGCCAAAGGCAGGACAATCATTTTCGTAACCCACAACCCTGATTTGGCGGCTTACTCATCACGAAACATTGTGCTCCGCGATGGCAAGGTTATCTCCGATACAATAAATCCTTCACCCGCTTCAGCGAAGGAAATGTATGATTCATTACCGATACCTGATTGATATATGAATTTAGTAAATCTGCTTAAAATTGCCCTGAAAGCGCTCAATAACAATAAATTGAGATGTTTTCTCACAATGTTGGGTATTATTATAGGTGTTGCCTCGGTTATCACTATGCTCGCCATTGGTCAAGGCTCAAAGGATAGTATCAAAGCCCAGATTTCAGAGATGGGCTCCAATATGATAATGATTTTTCCCGGTGGAGACCGTCGTGGTGGCGCAAGGCAAAGTTCTGATGATATGCAGACACTCAAGATTGCCGACTATGAGGCGCTTGCCACTGAAGCTCCCTCGGTGGCTGCGGTTTCACCGAGTGTTAACAGTGGCGGACAGTTCATCAACGGCAATAATAACTGGCCTTCGTCACTTTACGGAGTAGCTCCATCATATCTTGACATACGAAAAGTAAAGGTAGGTGAGGGAGATATGTTTACCGATCAGGATATCAAATCTGCTGCCAAGGTTTGTATTCTCGGCAAGACTGTTGTTGATAATCTTTTCCCTGATGGTACCAATCCTATAGGTAAAACCATCCGTTTCAATAAAATACCCTTGACTGTTATCGGTGTGTTGGAGCCTAAGGGAGCAAACGCAATGGGTATGGACCAGGATGATGTTGTCCTTGCTCCATACACAACCGTAATGAAGAGGGTACTGGCTGTTGACTATATCCAGAGTCTCTTCGCATCGGCACTCAGTGAGGACATGGCTGATCAGGCTATGGATGAGATTACTGCAATATTGCGAGAAAACCATAAGCTGTCTGAGGGTGCCGATGATGATTTCACACTGCGTTCCCAGCAGGAGCTAAGTCAAATGATGAATTCAACATCCGACATGATGACAGTGCTCCTTGCCTGCATTGCCGGAATCTCTCTCCTGGTCGGGGGTATCGGTATCATGAATATAATGTATGTGAGTGTAACGGAGCGCACACGCGAAATTGGTCTGCGCATGAGTATCGGTGCACGTGGTAGAGATATTCTTGCTCAGTTCCTAATTGAGGCAGTAATAATTAGCGTGAGCGGAGGCATTATAGGTGTATTGCTCGGATCAATCGCTTCATGGGTGGTCAATGTTGTGATTCACTGGCCTGTAACTATTCAAATATATTCTGTTGTGCTTTCGTTTGCTGTTTGTACAGTTACCGGAGTATTCTTCGGATGGTACCCTGCCAAAAAAGCGGCAAACCTTGACCCTATCGAGGCGATTAGATATGAGTGATAATGACATTGCACACACAAGGCGAAAGAAGATAGTAACATTTCTTATTCATCTTCTTTGCCTTGTTATTCTTTTTGTAATTCCGGAAGTACTGTTCAATTACGGACATCCGAATCACATTCTTAGTGTGATAACTTATGGCAAAGCGGCAATATTCGTTCTTGTCTTTTATGTGGAATATTATCTGCTGTTACCCGCTTTTGCCCTTAAGAAAGGAAGAATTATCCGGTTTATTTTAATGAATCTGTTGCTGGTTATTGCCGGTGAATTCTTATTATACTTCCTCATGCATTTTTTCCATAAAATGCTCCCTGAAGGTAAATTTCTCGGAAATGAGGATTTATGGTTTTTCCGACAGATTTCAGGAATGTTGAAAGATGGGGCTATGCTTATCCTGACTATCGCATTGGCGGTAGCCTTAAGGCTGACAGATGATTGGATTAAGAATGAAACTAAATTGCGTGAGGAGGAGAGTGTCCGACGGCAGCAGGAACTTGAAGGTTTACGCAACCAGTTGAATCCACATTTTCTTTTTAATACCCTCAATTCTATATATGCACTTATAGCCATCAGTCCGGATGGGGCACAGGAAGCTGTGCATAAGCTCAGTAAGCTTCTCAGGCATGTTCTGTATGAAAACCCCGCATTCGTAACTCTTGAAAGCGAAGCTGCCTTTATGGATAATTACATGAAATTACAGGCATTGCGCCTGCCGGCTGATTCTCAAATGGTTTTTGAAGCTGATATTTCGGGATATTCCGATTCGTTTATACCCTCTATGCTTTTTGTTACACTTTTGGAAAATGTGTACAAGCACGCTGATTTATCCAAGCCTGTTTCAATAAAGCTGGAAGTTAAAGATAATTATGCTATATTTGTAACAAGAAACAGGTGTAAGAATGCTAATACACCCTCTCCCGGCATAGGGCTTTACAACCTGAAGCGACGGTTGGAGCTGTTGTTCGGAAACAACGCTCATTTTAACACTCAGATTAATGATGGCGTGTTTGTCGCTAATCTTGTGGTGCCCCTTAGAAATAGTTTGTCTAAAGATTTTTATCATAGTTGAATATGCGTCCGTTAAGATGTGTTGTGGTTGATGATGAGCCGCTTGCGGCTACACTCATTAAAAGTTACGTTGAGAAAACTCCTAATCTTCAACTTGCCGGCACCTTTAATCAGGCGCAGGATGCGGTGCGCACTATAATGGCGGGAGACATTGATCTGGTTTTTCTTGATATTGAGATGCAGCAGCTGAACGGTATGGAATTTGCCCATATAATTCCGGCTACTACAAGAATAGTTTTTACAACAGCCTATGACAATCATGCCGTGGAGGCATTTCGGCTTAACGCTCTCGACTATCTGCTGAAACCCATCAGTTATGATGAATTTATGGGTGCCGTAAACAAAGCTTTTGAATATAAGATGTTGTGTGCCAAAGCAAACGAGGCAGATGAAAAATCGGCATATATTATGGTCAAGAGCGAGTACAAGATAGTTCAGATAGAAATTGCTTCCATACTCTATATTGAAGGAGACAAGGACTATGTTAAGATTTTTATGGAGGGCTGTGATAAGAGCGTAATGACCATAATGAGCATGAGAAATCTTGAGGCGCGTTTACCGGATAATTTTTTGCGGGTACATAGGTCGTTCATTGTTAATACATCGCGGATAAGTGTTATTGAAAGAAACCGGATTGTGTTTGGTAATAAATATATTCCTATTGGCGATAGTTATAAGGTTATGGTAAATGAAATGATATCGTCAAGACTTATTTCATCAGCGTCTCGTCAGGAAACGGAGTGAATTGATGCAACAATACCTTAAATACTGATTCTGATAAATTTATTACTTTTGTAAAAAAATAGGAAACAATCGGAAACAGATGATAGAATATCTAAGAGGAGCTATTGCGGAACTTACACCTACCTATGCCGTTATTGATTGCAATGGAGTCGGGTACTTACTCAATATTAGTTTGAGCACATATACCGCTTTGCAGGCTGCTAAAGATGCCAAACTGCTCGTTCACGAAGCTATTAGGGAAGATGCCTGGCAGCTGTATGGTTTTGCCGAGGAGAGAGAACGCGCTCTCTTCAGATCGCTCATTGGTGTGAGTGGAGTTGGAGCGGGAACCGCAAGGGTTATTCTGTCATCTCTCGCTCCGGCTGAACTTGAAAAGGCTATTATTGCCGGAGACCATGCTAAGCTAAAAAATGTTAAAGGAATAGGAGCGAAAACAGCACAAAGAATAATTGTTGACCTCCGTGATAAAATAAAGCCGGGTAGTGATGCGTTTATATCTCAGCCCACTGTTTCAAGTGATGCGTTTGAGGAAGCACTTGCTGCTCTTGTTATGCTCGGATTCCCTAAACCTGCAGCTCAGAAGGCATTGAAAAAGATATTCGATGCTGATCCGTTGGCTAAAGTGGAATCTGCAGTGAAACAGGCACTTGCTATGATGTGATTGTCGCTTTACGGCTGTGGGCGCATAAAGAATGCGCATTAAATTAGATATACGTCATATATTGTATGTTCTGGCGGTTGTTATCGCTGGCTTTTTTTCGTGCGCGTACGCGCACGCGAGTGGCGATTCAGTTTCCGTGCCGGTTAAGCGTACGGTTGCTACCGACTACAAGGATATGATTTCCAAACCATATCCATCCGATCTCAGAACTCCTGAAAATATCAAGACTCAGGCTGAATATGATGCGCAGACCGGATTGTATGTCATACGCACAAAGGTTGGAGACATGGACATTGTCACTCCTTTTACACTCACGCCAGCCCAATATCGTCTTTGGCAGAACGATATTTCTATGAGGCAACGTTGGCGTGAACTTGACAAACAGACTGCTGAGGGAAAAAATAAAGACCCGTTCAATGTGCTTGATATGAATTTCGCACTCGGTCCCCTCGAAAGGATATTCGGACCGGGAGGACTTAGGC
>JAIDQW010000037.1 GCA_029062075.1 Paramuribaculum sp. | reverse complement strand
CGCAGGAGTCTCGTTGGCTAGGAGATGTTTATAAGAGACATTTACTTTATAGTTCAATGATTCAGAATGGAAAGATGGATTACCTGCAACAGAAGCGTTCAGCGAAAAAATTAATCCTAAGAAAAAAAATAAAAATTTGAGTTTCATAATTGTGTTTTAATTTCCGGAAAGGGGAGTGCTACACGCGAAGCCTGTTCTATACGCTTGTTTCGCCAGCATTTACGGCAAACAGCAATATATCTGTCGTTTCCTCCAATCTCTACTTGCTGACCTATGTCAACAATATCTCCATTTGAATCTATTCGGGCATTAACTATAGTTTTCCGTCCACAGCTGCAGGTGGATTTTATTTCATCAATGGTATCTGCTATTTCAAAAAGGCGTCTTGAACCTTCAAAGAGTTTTGTCTGGAAATCTGTTCTCAAACCATAGCAAATCACATTACTTCCGAAATCATCAACAATGCGTGAAAGCTGATCTACTTGCTCGGGAGTGAGAAACTGCGCTTCATCTATTAGAAACCAATCTATAACAGCCATATTATCCTGAAACATTTGCTCTGCAAGCATATATAGATCTGTTTCAGCAAATATCCATTGACATTCTCGCTCAATGCCTATTCTTGAACGTATAACATTCTTTTTCTCTCTTGTGTCAATTATGGGTTTGAGGCACACATATTTAACGCCTCTCTCCTCAAAATTATAGGCTGTGGTCAGCAAAAGAGCTGTTTTTGCCGATCCCATTGTTCCGTATCTGAAATATAACTTACCCTTTCTATTCATAGGTGCAAATGTACAAAATAAACAGAAATAAAAATAAAGTACCGAAAAATTACCGCCCTCATTGTGGAGCGCGGTGTAAGGCAGATGCGAGGAAAATACCACAGCCATGCCTCTCACCATAGATTTGATTGAGCGACGCATTGTCCCGGTGACAATGAGAATGGTATTTCCATCGTTTATTTATCTCGGATGTCTATGGACAATGCTTTGTCAACAAGTTTTTGGCTGGAAAATCACGTGAGGATATTGGCGTAATTATTAGCACAGAATGAGTAGTTAGAGTTTTTATGTAAGGAATTATCTTTTTATAATCTCAATTAACTCGGAAATAATTCCAATCAAAAAAAGCGCTAAAAAAATATAGCCTAATATTTTGCATATAAAACCTAATATAATACCTATCATGATCTGAACTTCTTAAGTCTCCCAAAACTGCAAATAAAATATGACTTAAGCAAGCGTCATGTTAAGATTTCAACAATTTATTAAACAAGAGGCAGTAAAAAATTAATTATTAATCAAAAAGGAGGTTGAAAGTATTAAAATTACAGATTCTCTGATTACCTTTGCAAAAAATTAATGATTAAAGGTAAAAGGATGAAGGTCTTGAAATTTGGTGGTACTTCAGTGGGTACTGCACAAAGAATCAAAGATGTAGCTGCTCTGGTGGCTAATCGAGGAACTAATATAGTAGTTCTTTCGGCAATGTCGGGTACAACAAATTCTCTTGTGGAGATTTCGGATTATCTTTATAAGAAGAATGTTACCGGTGCAAAGGAGACTATAAATGCACTTGAAGCAAAATATGTTCGCACAATAGATGAATTATATTCTTCAGAGGAGTTCAAGAAGGCAGCAACAGAGGCAATTGGTGAGAGATTTGATTTCATTCGTTCTTTCAATAAGCCGATATTCACCTTATTTGAAGAGAAGGAGATTCTGGCACAAGGTGAGTTGATTTCCACCACATTAATGTACTACTATATGAAAGAGCAGGGAATCAATGTTGTTATGATACCCGCCCTTGACTTTATGCGTACTGATAAGAATGCAGAACCGGACACTCAGTACATCCAAACGAAGCTTACTGCATTATTGGATGAAAACCCTGA
>JAIDQW010000369.1 GCA_029062075.1 Paramuribaculum sp. | reverse complement strand
CAACATACTCAATACCCACAACATGGCGGGCATCCTTTGCAATAAAATTTGCAATTGTACCGGTGCCGGTATAGAGGTCATACACCAGTTCCTTTCCGGTTAACCCCGCAAAATCTCGCGCAACCTGATATAATTTGTGCGCCTGCTTTGAATTTGTCTGGTAGAATGACTTTGGACCTACCCTGAATCTCAAACTTTCCATCTCCTCTTCTATATATGGAAGACCGGAGTACGTTACAACAGGTAAGTCTCCGAAAGTATCATTCAGCTTTGTATTGACAACATATAACAGAGACGTTATCTGTGGAAATTTATTTTTAACCGCACCCAGCAATTCTTCTATCTTCTCCTTGTCATCCTCCCCTACAGCCAAAAGAGCCATAATCTGACCGGTAGAGGCTATTCTAACCATCAGAGTACGCAAAAATCCACTCTGAGCCTTCAAATCATAAAAGCTGTATCCATGTTCCTTTCCGAATTGTTTGATGAACTTGCGAAGCCGGTTTGAGAAATCATCCTGAAGATAGCATCTGTCTATGTCAAGCACTTTATCAAATGCACCCGGAATATGAAAGCCGGCTGCATCTCTGTCGGGAAACTCCTCCCCGCTTCTGAGCTGTTCAAAAGTTAGCCAACACTTATTAGAAAAGGTGTATTCCATTTTATTGCGATATTCCCAGATAGGATCTGCCCCCAAAATCGGACTGATTTCAGGCAACGGTACTTTGGCTATGCGTTCAAGAGCATCGGTAACCTGTTTCTGCTTGCACTTCAGTTGAAACTCGTATGGGAGATGCTGCCAGCGGCATCCGCCACACACCGTGAAATGAGAGCAGCGAGGCTCAACTCTCAAAGGAGATTCTACAACCAGTTTTTCTATATGACCTTCTGCATACGATTTCTTTTTACGGTCTATCTTCACATCCGCTATGTCACCGGGTGCTCCGAAGGGTACAAACACAACCATATCATTCACTCTGGCTATTGAATTACCTTCCGCAGCCACATCTGTTATCTCAACACCTTCTATTAGAGGCAGCTCTTTTTTTTTCCTTGCCATTGGGCTATAGTATTGCAATTTTATTAATTTTTTGCAAAGCTACTCAATTAAAGAAAAATGTGCGACACCTTTAATAAAATCTTTTAAATAATTTCCAACACTGAGATATATTACTTACTTTTGCATACCCCCACCATGAATAACGCCTCATATAACACGGGGGGCAACAATTTAAAATATCAAAATTCAATATTTATTAATCATAATAGAAAAACAATGAAAAGAGTCTACACCTTTGGAGACGGCAAAGCAGAAGGCAATGCCTCAATGCGCAATCTCCTTGGCGGTAAAGGCGCTAACCTTGCCGAAATGAACCTTCTCGGTATGCCCGTGCCTCCCGGTTTTACAATCACAACCGAAGTGTGCACAGAGTACACCCAGTTTGGTAAAGATGAAGTTGTGAAGCGTCTCACCAAAGACGTTGAAGCTGCTATCGCTCATGTAGAGCAGTTAACCGGCAAAAAATTTAACGATCCCTCTAACCCACTCCTTGTATCAGTTCGCTCAGGTGCCCGCGCTTCTATGCCCGGCATGATGGATACCGTGCTCAACCTTGGCATGAATGATGCCACCGTTGCATCACTTGCTGAAAAGAGTGGCAATCCTCGTTTCGCCTGGGACAGCTACCGTCGCTTCGTGCAGATGTACGGTGATGTGGTTTTAGGCATGAAACCCAAGAGCAAAAACGATATAGATCCCTTCGAGGAAATCATGGAGAAAGTGAAAGCCGAAAAGGGTGTTAAACTTGACACAGAGCTTGATGTCGAAGATCTCAAGAATCTTGTTAAGCTTTTCAAAGCTGCCGTTAAAGATTACACCGGTAAAGATTTCCCCGACAGCGCATGGGAACAGCTCTGGGGCGGCATCTGCGCCGTGTTTGACAGCTGGATGAACGAACGCGCGATACTTTATCGCCGAATGAACCAGATTCCCGAAGAATGGGGTACTGCCGTTAACGTTCAGGCTATGGTTTACGGTAACATGGGTAACAACTCCGCTACAGGTGTTGCATTCAGCCGCGATGCTGCTACCGGCGAAGACATTTTCAACGGTGAGTATCTAATCAATGCTCAGGGTGAAGACGTTGTTGCAGGTATCCGCACTCCTCAGCAAATCACCGTTGAAGGCTCACGCCGTTGGGCTGCTCTTCAGGGTATCAGCGAAGAGGAACGCGCTACCAAATACCCCTCACTTGAAGAGTCTATGCCCGTTTGTGCTGCTGAGCTAATCGATATCGCACACAAACTGGAGTCATATTACAAAGATATGCAGGACATGGAGTTCACCATTCAAGATGGTAAGCTCTGGATGCTACAGACACGTAACGGCAAACGCACAGGTGCTGCTATGGTTAAAATCGCCATGGATCTTCTTCGTGCCGGTGAGATTGACGAAAAAACCGTGCTTATCCGCATGGAACCCCAGAAACTTGACGAGCTTCTCCACCCTGTATTTGAC
>JAIDQW010000368.1 GCA_029062075.1 Paramuribaculum sp. | reverse complement strand
TGTATGTAGCAGGATTAGAGCGGGATGATCTGCCGAGCGGATTCTGATCTACCAGTTCCACTCCGCTGATTCTCGAAAGGTCTCCCTTCAGCGCGCTGAACTCACCGGTCATGCGTTTATCCCCCGACGGGACAATGTCCAGATGAGCGAGGAGCGCGGGATAGAGAATCGAGCGCACGATGGTTGACTTGCCGCTGCCGCTCACTCCGGTGACCGCGGTGAGCACACCGAGAGGAAATTTCGCATCTATGTTCTTGAGATTATTCTCTCTCGCGCCCTCTATGACAATTGAATCGCGCCATTTACGCCTTGACGCCGGAACGGGGATAGAGTCTCTGCCTGTAAGGAACTCCGCCGTATGTCCCGGTGTAGATGCATCAATATCACAGACTCTGCCGGACCACACAATCTGTCCGCCGAGGCTACCCGCATCCGGTCCTACATCTATGAGATTGTCTGCGGCACGCATTATATCCTCGTCATGCTCAACCACGATCACGGTATTGCCTGCATCCCGCAACTTGTGCATGACGTTGACAAGCCGCCCTGTGTCACGCGGATGCAAACCAATACTCGGCTCGTCAAGAATATACATGGAGCCCATCAGAGGTGAGCCGAGAGATGTTGCAAGATTTATTCTCTGACTCTCACCTCCGGAGAGGGAAGCCGCGCGACGGCTTAGAGTAAGGTATCCGAGTCCGACATCTTTCATATACGCCAGGCGTGATTTTATCTCTATGAGTATTCTCTTGGCAATCTTGGCATCGTGGCTGTCAAGCTTCAGATTTTCAAAAAACTCAGCAAGTTTATCTATCGGCGTGTCACACAACTCACTAAGCGACTTGCCTGCAATCTTTACATATTCTGTGTCCTTTCTAAGACGGGAGCCGTGACACTCCATACAGGTGGTGCGCCCGCGGTAACGAGCCTTGATAACCGAATACTGAACCTTGTGGCGGTTCGCATCCACCATACGGAAGAAGCCATCTATACCCTCAAAACCGTTGCCGCCGTGCCACAGAAAATCTTTCTGAGCGCGAGTCAGCTCGCTATACGGTCGGTGGATCGGGAAATTAACGGAATCGGCAATGGCGATAAGCTCCTGCTTCCAGAGCCCAAGTTTTTCACCGCGCCAGGGAGCAACAGCCCCTTCGTAAATACTCTTGGATGTATCGGGAACGACCTTTCTCTCATCAATACCCTCAACCTGTCCGAGCCCTTCGCATACCGGACATGCCCCATAGGGATTGTTAAAATTAAACATCATCTCACTCGGCTCTACAAACTCTATGCCGTCAGCCTCAAAGCGTTTGGAGAACTCCAGCTTGCGCGGGGTTTCTTCTCCGGACACCCAAACCCAGAGATTGAGAACCCCGTGCCCCTCAAAAAAGGCAGCCTCGGCACTTTCAGCAAGTCTGCTCCGCTCATCGGCATCATCCTTGACCATACTGCGGTCCACCACCAGTTCCAGTCCGGAAGCATCGGTTGCGTCCTCTGCAATAAGAGAGGCGATATCCACAAATCTACTATCCTTGAGTAAGCGGCTGTAGCCACCTTTCAAATATACATCAAGCTGTGAC
>JAIDQW010000367.1 GCA_029062075.1 Paramuribaculum sp. | reverse complement strand
GCTCGGAGCAATAGGGCTTATTATCCTGACAGCTGCCGCTCCACGTACAGTCAAAGCGCCTGAATTTGAATCCGGTTACACAAATTTTCGCATAGCGGCAGTCCATCTATCTGACACCGCCACAAGAATCGATGCAGATATTTATACCCGCCCGAAATATTGGGTTTCTGCTGATACGAATATTTATCTGGCAAGCAGAATTACTGACAATGAATATCCTGTTCGCCGCATTGAAGGGATGCCGCTCAGAGAGCATGTGTATGGCGGTGATTCAGCGCATATCCGGGCTACATTCGTTTTTGACCCGCTTGCTCCTTCCGACACCGTTTTTGACTTCATTGAAAGAGGCGGCGCGTGGAACGTACGCGGTATTGATCTGAACTACAAGCCGACGGGTATAAAAACTCACCTGAGCGGAATTATCAACGATCGTCCCACTGCGAGCTGGCTGCTTATGATTCCTTACTGCAAGGACACCCGTGTGAACAAAACAGTCATCATACCGGTGGAAAACGGGAAGTTTGAATATGATTTATATACCACTGATACTGTTCCCTACGAGTTGATTGCCGGCATTGAAATGTTGAGCGGAAGCTGGATGGATCACCCGTTCTTTGCCGAGGGAGAGCAGGTGAAATTCGATTTTTCAGAAAATGCGGGCTCCATGTGGGATAATACTCAGGGGGGCAGCAACACCCGCAAACTACTTGACTTTTACAAAAACATACAAACAAACTGGGACAATAGCGGATTATCTCAGGAGCGAGAGAGACTTGACAGACTTAAACTGTATTACACTCCTGAAATGTATAACATAACCTCCAGACTCCAAGAGGCTTCTACTCCGGAGCTCAGAGACTCTCTATTTAACATATTCAAGGAACTGAGAAATCAGGACAAAGAATATTCTCCCGCAGGAAAAGAGATAAACGCCCGTATCGATTCTCTTTTCCGCGTGTCAGACGAAGAAAAACTGGCTTTTATAGAAAATGATTCTTCAATTGTAGGTCTTACCCTTATTTATAAGGATATGACTTTCAACGATAAGGATTTTGAAAGTGAGCTGGATATCTATAATCGTGTGTATGCCGACCGGTATCCAAATCATCCGCTCGCAACAGAAATCAAGCTACATCTTTCCAACGAGAAAGCGGAGGTGGGAAAACATTACCCTGACTTCACAGCACCCGACCTTCAGGGCAATAAGCACACTCTGTCTGAACTCATAAACGGCAAATTTGCCGTTATCGACCTGTGGGCATCATGGTGCGGTCCCTGCCGCAGACACTCTATGGAGCTGATTCCGGTATATGAGAAATGGAAAGACAAAGGGTTTACCATCGTAGGTATTGCCCGCGAGAACGGTGACACCAGGGCTATGGAAGGCTGCATAAAGACAGACGGTTACCCCTGGCTCAACATGGTGGAACTCAATGATGCGGCAAACATCTGGAACAAATACAATGTAGCAAATGCCGGAGGTAAGGTTGTTTTCGTCGCCCCATCAGGCACTGTTATAGCTGTTAATCCTGAAGCTGCGGAAGTTGATGCGCTTCTAACCAAACTTATCGGTAACAAATAAGCTGATATTTTTTTTGTAACAGATTCATACTTTAATGTATCTTTTAGATAGACTCTAATAAATCTAAAGATACCCTGTTATGAAACGTTTATCATTCTTTGCATTGGGAGCCGTGACTCTGTTCACACTCTCATCTGCTGCACCGCGCACAGTCAAAGCCCCCGAATTTGAAATGGGCAGCATTGTGTTTCGCATCGCCGCTGTGCATCTTTCCGATACCGCAACCCGCGTTGACGCTGACATTTACAACATTCCTAATAGATGGCTTATTGCTGATACCGGCATTCACCTTGCGAGCAGGATCACCGATAATGTTTACCCTCTTCTCCGCATTGAAGGTATGCCTTTTGGAGAAAAAGTATTTATCGGAGATTCAGCACGCATACATTCGACATTTGTTTTTGACCCACTCGCTCCCGCTGACACTGTTTTTGATTTTGCCGACAAAAAGGGTAGTATTTTTAACATAAAAGGTATTAACTTGAATTATAAGCCAAAAGGTATCCGCACAAACATAAGCGGAGTAATTGAAAATCGCCCTGATTTAAGCTGGCTCCTCTTGCTACCTGCAGGACAAAATGAACGCACTAACAAATCTATTATTGTGCCGGTGGAAAACGGTAAATTCAACTATGCTATCTACACCACAGATACTTTGGCATTTGGAGAGAGTCCCGGCATAGAACGGCTTAACGGCTACGGAACCGATTATAAATTTTTCGCAGAGGGTGATTCGGTTAAATTTAATCTCAGCGATCCGGATAGACCGTTTTATTTCTCAATTTCCGGAGGCAAGAATACGACAAATCTGCTCAATGCTCATTATCAGTATTCTAAACCATGGAAAGACAGCGGATTAGGAGAAGAAAGAAATTATCTTGACAGTCTTAAACGTTACCTCTCACCGGAAGTTTATGAAATCTATGACATACTTGACACCAAGTCACCCACTCAGCAGCAACGAGATTCACTCTTCAATCGGATCAATGAGATTAGAAACGCTGATGAGTATTACACCACCGAAGGCAAATTGTTGAATGCCCGCTCAGACTCTGTCTTTAATCTTATGGATGAAAATAAACTTGCCTTTATTGAAAAAGACGGAACCCTAACAGGACTCTATTTCATTTACCTTGATATGATATACCACGGTCAGGACCTCGAGAAAGAACTGGAAACATTTAAACGCGTTTATTTACCACGTTATCCCAAAAATCCGATGTCGTTAGAACTACAGTTGCATCTTTCCAACGAGAAAGCGGAAGTGGGTAAACATTACCCCGACTTCACAGCACCTGACCTCCGGGGTAATATGCACACTCTGTCTGACCTCATAAAAGATAAATATGCTGTGATCGACCTGTGGGCATCATGGTGCGGACCATGCCGCAACCATTCGATAGATCTTATCCCGGTTTATGAAAAGTGGAAAGACAAAGGATTTACAATTGTCGGCATAGCACGCGAGACAGGCGATACTCGGGCAATGGAAAGCTGCATAAAAACCGACGGTTATCCCTGGCTAAACCTCGTGGAACTCAACGAAGCCGGAAATATCTGGAACCGATACCTTGCCGGAAATATGGGTGGTAAAGTTGTGTTCGTTTCACCAACAGGTGAAATTATAGCAATCAATCCGTCTGCAGACGAAGTTGACGCGCAACTCACCAAATTACTTGGAAACGAAAAATAATTTTTGTTGTAACAGATTGTTGTAGGTTCGCATCCTTTATATAGAGGAGCAAATTACTTAACTGATGCTGACCGAAGAGTTCAAAAAAATGGTACTTCCCTATCACAAGGATATGTATCGCGTCGCCTATTCCATATTAGGCGGTTGCGATGCTGCAGGTGATGCCGTGCAGGACGCGATGCTTAATCTTTGGTCAAGCAGAAATAAACTTCGGAATGTGGCAGACATAAAATCTTATTGCCTTAGTGCTGTAAGAAACACTTGCATAAAAGCGCTCCGCCGTAATAAAAATATGACCTCTGAACCGGATACTCCGGAAATAACCTCTGATGAGGATATTCACAACTCTGTGGAACTGAAGGATTCGATGGAACTTATAGATACTGCCATCAGAAGGCTTCCTGTTGACCAACGTTATATTCTCCGTCTCAGTGCTTATGGAGGCTTCTCTAATGAAGAAATTGCAGATTTGCTGGGTATTTCAAACGGCAATGTGAGAATCCTGCTTTGCAGGGCGCGTAAAAGATTAAAGGATATATTAGGATATGAGTGAATACTATATAAATAAGCTACTTGAAAGATACTATTCCGGAATAATTACCCCGAAAGAGTATCAGGAATTGCTGTCGGCAATGGATTCGGCTCAGGTTCTCATGCCGGATCTTGAAGTTGAACGCAAGATATTCATGGCTATCAATAAATGTGATATTTCCGTCCCTGAAAATCTTGAACAACGCCTCAGCAACGCTATAGACCGTAGAAGCAGGCGGTTCCACAACACAATAAAAGCTTTTGTGGCTTCCGCCGCTGTTGCAATAGGAATAATTTTCTGTACCTTTGCCGGATACTTCACACCATCTCAACCTGATACAGGCATCAGCGACGAAGAACTATGGAGAAGAGCGGAAAATGTTGACGCTGCCTTACGATCGGCGCTATCCGGACTGAGCGAGGGTCAGAACGCCGGCATTGAATGCGTGGAGGAAATCAAAATAACGCAGAACCTAAATATATGACCGCTATGAGAAGACTGATAGTTTTATTTACCACTGCACTTTTTATTGTCACGGCATTGACTGCCAATGCTTTGACAAGGTCTCAAATAATAAGGCTACTCGCTCAAGAGAAATCATTCAATGTCACATATATGACTAAAGCTATGCTCGACAAGATTGCGGCAAGCAAAAAGGATTATCCGCTGGCTGTACTCGCCGACAATGCCGGGGTTAACTCAGTCCGGGTTTTTGAGTTTGGAGACCAGGTGACTGTAGATTACGGAAAAGCGTTGCTGAACACATATATTTCAGGTGATAAGGAAGCTGACCTCATGTTATTGCAGCAGCAGGAGGGATATCGCTATGTGGCTATTTATGGACTACCTGCTCAGGAACATATTTGTGGCACTGTATTAATATTTTCAGAATATTATAACCACAAAACCACTCTGATTATAATAACCGGCAGTATATCCGATGATACTGTCGGAAAACTCATAGAAGCCTTCGACAAATAAAGCCTTAACCCTAAAAATATTGATGCGCTTCTCAAGCATTAGCCGAAAATTGCTACTTTTGCAGAGTGTCCCGGCATAAGTCGGGGCATCTGTCAGATATTTGGCAATATTTGATTAAGTGAACGAAAAACATTAACTTTGCGTTAGAAAATAATAGAGGAACCACCACATAAGGAATATGAAACCCGTTAAGAAGCCGCTAGCTAAAATGACACAGAAACAGCAATGTGTTTCTGGTGGTGATTCACGTTCCAATAAAATTAGCATCACATTGGTTTCCGAAAAAGAACGTAGTATTTACAGCGTTCCGTCATACGGATATATATTACCGTGAGCCTGCCGATAAAACACTATAAGGCATCATTTATAATGCGAAGCGTGGATTCATCCTTGCTTCGCATTGTTGATTTATGGACATTTAAGTCAACAAAGAGCAACAAACGCTATATCGTTGAAGTGGAACGGTTTTCAAACCATTTCCTCGGACTCAAATTCTATTGGAAAGGAGTAGCGGATAGTAAAAAACGATACTCCCTGCTTACTAACGATTTTGAACCGAGAACAATAGTGATGTCCTGCGTGTACATTATGCTGAAATATTTCCGACATGACGAATTTTCATCATTCGGATTTGTTGCTGCTAACGATATAAACCAAACGAGTGGTGACAATAATCCCAATAAACGTTTCCGCTTCTATAGAAGAATGATGCTATCTATTTTCGGTTCAGAGACGTTTGCGCAAGGGTATGACATCAATAATTCAATTTATATTCTGCTGAATAAAAAAATGATCAAGCAAGGGAATTTATCTATCGAACGTATAGAAGCTGAGATATCAGAATTATATGAAGGAGAATATACGTTAGTGTTGGACTCTTAATTTGAATATCAAAATTTCCACTGCTAAGTTAACCTCAGCATTATATCTGTTAGTGGAAAAATTGCTACTTTTGCAGAGTGCCCGGGCATAAGTCGGGGCATCTGTGCAATGGAAACAACTTTTCTTTTTGTTATTGAAATGATAGGCACGGTTGCCGCTGCCATAAGCGGTATCCGACTCGCTGCAACAAAACGCTTCGACTGGTTCGGGGCATATACGGTGGGACTTGTAACCGCTATCGGTGGAGGTACTCTCCGCGACCTCCTCATTGGCATCCCGGTTTTCTGGATGCAGAGCGGCTGGTATGTGGGCATAACCGCGTTCTCGCTTGTAACAGTTATGGTGTTCCGCAGCTTCCTTGTGAGCCGCGACAAGATTCTCTTCATTTTCGACAGCGTCGGGCTCGCGCTTTTCTGCGTCATAGGCATCCAGAAAAGCCTCACGGCGGGTTATCCCATGTGGGTGGCTACAGTTATGGGTATTATTACCGGAGCCTTCGGCGGTGTGCTCCGCGACATTCTCATTAACGAGGAGCCACTGGTTTTCAGAAAAGATATTTATGCTACAGCCTGCCTTGCTGGAGCTTTGGTGTGGTGGATAATTGACATTTGCGGCGGGTCTCCGTTTGCTCAGCAAATAAGTTGCGCAGCCATGGTGATTCTTCTGCGTGTACTTGCCCTTAAATACAATCTTTCCCTACCCGTGCTCGCCATTGTGAACATGAAGAAAGATAAAAAAGACTCGGAGTAATCCATCTTTTTTGAAAAAGCTGCAAATAAATTTGCATAATTACAAAACGGGTATTACTTTTGCGCCAACAAACGCACCCAAATAACTTTTATAACTATGAAAAATTTCACATTCGCCGGAAAATGGCACGAGGTTCTCAAA
>JAIDQW010000366.1 GCA_029062075.1 Paramuribaculum sp. | reverse complement strand
TCTTCGGGATCATCCTGTATCTCAATAGTCGGTTCCGGTTCAGAATAATCCTCGACAATAGGCTGAGCATCCTCCTTCTCCTCAAATTCAGTTGATTCAGCAATCTTTTCTTCAACTTCATCATTAGCTTCTCCCGTTGCACTCGTAACTTCAGCTACAGTTTCCTCCGACTCAATCTGTTCAACAATAGCAGAAGATGATTCAACTTCCGGTTCTTCATTATCAGAAACTGATTCCCGTACAGCTTCAGGAATATAGTCAACTTTAACGCCGAGGAGCTCGTTGAATTTCTCGGCTTTGCGCTGTAACAGGTTCTTTACTTTGTCCGGAGTCATGTCCTCACGCTTAATCATAAGTGTGATTAGTCCTTCCATTTCAAAGGTTAACTCCAACAGCTCTTCAAGATTATCTTTTGTCATTTCAATTTCCAATTATAGTTATGCCGCAAAAGTATGTAAAATATTTCACCTTATAGTAATTCATGAGGAGCAAATATGCTTCGCAACAAATTTTCTATCTCTTTTTTCACTGTTGCTCTGCCACATGTAAAATTATTAATCATAATCACTACCACATGGGTGGGGAATCCTTCCTGATCAATTTTGTAGCCTGCGTAACAATGAACTCCCTTCATACTTCCGCTTTTGAGAACCAGTTCCCCAGCCAAAGAGCTGTCAGCCAAGAGCGATTTCAATGTTCCTTCCAGACCTGCCTTGGGAAATAGATTGACATAGTCCATTGCATTATGATGGAGCGCCATCCAACCTAACATATCAGCCATAAAATAAGGTGTCATACGATCGCGTCTTGAAAGACCGCTACCATCCTCTATGTTTACTGATTCTGTATCTATTCCTCTGAGTTCCCAGATACTCATCTCATGTTCAACTGCTTTTTCGCGGGACTGCCCCTCGGCGAGAAGTCTTAATGCACCTTCCGCCATCATATTATCGCTACGAAACATAAGACTCCTTAAAATATCTCTCAGCTCAGGAGAATAATGGGTATATAGAGAAATAACCGGAGTACAACCGTCTTCAATTTTTTGTGAACCTAAACTTAAACCGGCGTTCAGAATCGCTTCTCTCAATTCACAAAGCAGAGTAGATTGAGGTGATGGATTGGCAAGCGCAAGTTCCTGCTGCTTTCTCCTTGCTCCACCTTTTGTCAAAAATATATCAGAACCTCGTTTTCTTTCAACCTTGAGTGCTCCTTTAGACGGAGTATGTTTGATTTTCAGATTAGGTATTTTGGGAATTGTTGACTTTTCAGGCAAAGTGAGGGTAAATTTATTATCTTTATAATTTGTGGCATAATGCCCCGCGCCATAAGGATGAGCAAGATCCTCCTCAACCCACCCTAAAGGAACAGATTGGTCTATAAACCCTTTCTTATTAATAATAATGTCACCCTTTATTTCTGAAATACCCATATTAGTCAAAATTGAAACTATACTGTCAGTAAAGCCGGTATTATCCGGAAAATATGAAGATTCAAGAGTAGGATCGCCACAAACCTTTATCACCAAATTCCCATCAACAGAGCCTCCTTTCACCGGCCCTGAAAGAAAAACTTCGGTGGCAAATCTGAAATCAGGCTTTCTGTCGGCCAATACAGACGCAGAAGTCAATGCTTTGGTAATGCTTGCGGGAATCATTGACCGGCTACCGTTTATATCTGCCAAAACCTCACCGGTTACAATGTCTTCTATATATATGCCCGCAACCGCAGGAGAGGGTAAATTGAAATCGACAGCACTGACTCTAATAGCCGATAAGGCTATAAAACAAACAGCTAATATTCTATTCAAAATAATTCTATGTTGATTCATATAAGTGCAAAATTACTAATTTGAGGATTGTTTAAGGATAAAAAAGATGCACAGTGCTACGTATTTAAGGATTTTTTATTAATTTCGCACACAAATTGAATATTTGTGCAATCGAGCCCCAATGGTACTAAAAACGAGAGAAAAACTTATAGAAGTTGCCCGTCAACTGTTTGCTCACAAGGGTGTTGAGAACACAACTATGAACGATATTGCTGCCGCTTCAGATAAAGGGAGACGCACAATATACACTTATTTCAAAAACAAGAGAGAGATTTACAACGCCGTAATTGAACGCGAAAGCGAGAATTTGCTTGAAAATCTCAGAGAAGTACAGCTAAGCAACCTGTCCCCTGCTGAAAAACTTGCTGAAGGTTTGAAAAGACGTTTTGAAATAATTATGCAATTGTCACAGCGTCACGATTCCATCAGAATTATTTTTTACCGCGATTTGCGTAGAATTGACAAGATTCGCAAACTTGTGAGTGAGAAAGAAAAAGAAATTTTAAATTCTATTATCAAGGAAGGAATCATTTCTGGTGAATTTGATATAGAACAGGCAAAAAGACTCCCTTCATTAGTTAAAATGCTGCTGCAAGGCAATGACTATTTCAACATAAAAGCGGATTCCGAAGAAAGATTACAAACTGCAAATCTTATAACAGAATCTGTAAATTACATTGTACAAGGTATCTTAATAAAAAAATAACGATGTATATAAACGCAATCGGATGTTATGTGCCCGAAGGAAGGGTTGACAATGACCACTTTCTTGAAGTGAACGGACTCACAGCGGAGTGGATACTAAAACGTACCGGTATTTCTACCCGAAGTAAAGCAGCCCCCGGAGAAAGCCACAATTCAATGGGTATAGATGCAGTGGAAGCAGCTCTTAAAAAATTGCCATATGATATTAAAGATGTCAATTTGATTGTTTCTGCCGCCTATACGGTTTATGACACGGTTGCTACTCTCGCCCATGAGGTCCAGAAGAAATTTGATATAGATGGTGCAAAGGCTGTGTATGCGTCTTCTGCCTGCTCTTCCTTTGTGAACGGACTTGAGATAATCGAGGGGTATTTCGCTATGGGCAAAGCTGATAAAGCTTTACTTGTATGCTCTGAGCATAATACTTATTATGCTAACGAGAGCGATCCGAAATGTGGTCATTTATGGGGAGACGGAGCTGTTGCTATGTTCGTATCCAGAGACCGGGTAGCTGATACCGATGTGAAAATTTCAAATATCTATACCTGTGGACTCGGCAATATCAGTAAAGGACCAGAAGGGGTGAAACTTCGCCCTAAGGAAGACGGAATAACCATGCCTGATGGTAGAGACGTCTTTATCCATGCCTGCAAATATATGATTGAAGCTCTTGACCATGTTACCGCACCTGACAATATTACCCCTGCTGAATTGTCATATATCATAACCCATCAGGCTAACAAACGAATCGTGGCCCAGGTGGCTCATCAGCTTGGATTAGGAGAAGAACGATTTATAAATAATATTGAGGAACTAGGAAACACAGGCTCTGCCTCAGCTGCGATTGTACTCGCCCAAAACTTTGACAAATTCAAAAAAGGAGACAAAGTTGGTCTTACAGTTTTTGGAGGAGGCTATTCCTGCGGGGCATTTACAGTAGATTTTTAACCGTAACAATTATATTATTATGAAATTACTTGAAGGAAAAACCGCACTCATAACAGGTGCGGCTCGTGGAATTGGCAAGGCACTTGCCGTGCGTTTTGCCAAAGAGGGAGCAAACATTGCGTTTACTGACCTTGTAATTGATGAAAACGGCAAAGCTACAGAAGAAGAAATTGCCGCTCTCGGTGTAAAAGTTAAAGGATATGCTTCCAATGCTGCTGATTTTGAGCAGACCAAGGAAGTTGTTGAGGCTGTGAAAAATGATTTCGGCAGCATAGATATTCTGGTGAACAATGCCGGCATTACAAAAGACGGACTCATGATGAGAATGACAGAGCAGCAATGGGATGCTGTTATCAATGTCAACCTCAAAAGCGCATTCAACTTTATCCATGCAGTTCTCCCTATCATGATGCGTCAGCGTTCGGGCAGCATCATCAACATGGCGAGTGTTGTAGGCGTTCATGGTAATGCTGGACAGAGCAACTATGCAGCTTCCAAAGCCGGTCTTATCGCTCTTGCCAAGAGTATCGCCCAGGAAGTTGGCTCGAGAGGTATCCGTGCCAACGCTATTGCACCGGGATTTATTGAAACAGCCATGACAGCCGCTTTACCCGACAATATCAGAGCAGAATGGGTACAG
This sequence comes from Paramuribaculum sp., assembly GCA_029062075.1. Taxonomy (GTDB): domain Bacteria; phylum Bacteroidota; class Bacteroidia; order Bacteroidales; family Muribaculaceae; genus Paramuribaculum. Next base: position 2,428 of record JAIDQW010000366.1, on the reverse strand, counting down.
AAAATTCCTCTTCGCCGCGGTGGTAAGCCAGAAGATATCGCCGATGTTGCAACATTCCTTGCTTCAGATATGTCTAGCTATGTAACCGGTCAGGTTATCCAGGTTGACGGCGGCATGAATATGTAATAAACAGCTTACAGCAACTTATTAATCTCACACCGGAAATGCTTATCCGGTGTGAGATTTGTTTTTTGCCCGGAATGTGCTTACCTTTGAAAAAAATTTGAGCAGATGTTAAACTATAACACTCAGCAGAAGAAACTGATTCTACCTGAATACGGCAGAAATATTCAGCAAATGATTGACTATTGCCTTACTCTGCAAGATAAGGAAGAGAGAACAAGATGTGCCAGGACTATCATAGCTACTATGGCTAATCTTTTTCCTGAACTTAAAGACAGTGAGGATAATCAAAGGAAACTTTGGGATCATCTTGCAATAATGTCTGAATTTAAGCTTGATATTGATTATCCATGTGAAATCATAAAGCCTGATCATCTGAACACCCTTCCTGATAAAGTTCCTTATACATCCAATAGTATCCGTTACCGTCATTACGGCAAAGCCATTGAGAGACTGATAGATAAAGCTGCTGAAATGGAAGATGGTGATGAACGGACCGAATTATGCCGTCTTATCGCCAACCACATGAAAAAGCTCATGCTTACAGTAAACAAGGACGGTGTAGAAGATACTAAGATATTCAAAGATCTTGCAGAAATTTCACATGGACGGATTATCATTAATCCTGATCAAATGAAACTACATGAATTCAAGGTGGCTGCACCGGTAAATAACGGTAAAAAGAAAAAGAAAAAATAGTGATAAAACTTTCAGACATAACTGAAATAGGTGTATTTCTAAAACCGCATGGTATCAAAGGAGAAATTGCTGCCGAACTTGATATCGAATCGGATGAAGTTTCCTCCCTTACATGCATAATATGCAATATGGAGGGTATTTTTGTCCCGTTTTTCATTGATTCAGTTCGGTCAAAGGGAAATGATACAGTTTTGCTTACCTTAGACGGAATCTCTGATGAAAAACAGGCGAGTACCTTCACCGGTAAAAAAATTTATGCCAAAGCTGATGAAGTGTCGTTTTCTGAGGAAGATGACGGTCTGTATGTTACCGACATGAGTGGATACACGATTTTTTCTCCCGATGGTAATGAAATTGGATTGATAGAGAGCGTAGATTCATCAACTGCTAATATATTGTTCATAGTTAAGACTCCGGATAAAGATACCATATTTATTCCTGCTGCTGAAGAATTCATTCAGTCGTTGGATATTGAACGCAAAACAATTGTAATGGATCTACCTGAAGGATTAATTTAATTCATTAGTTATGAATACATTTGACGAAGATGCAGCCATTAAAGCTGTCAGAGAAAGCCTCCCTGCAGAAAAATCCCAAGTTTATACAGATGACCAGATACTCAACGTCATTGATATGATTTGGGATTTCTATGAAGAGAACGGACTCCTCGAAATTGATGATGATGAAGAAATTGAAGAAACGGCTCTTTTTGACGACCTTCTGCGCTATGTAAGAAAGATGCTCCAAAAAGACAAAGAAAGCGGAATTGCCGTTGAGGACATTGAAACCATTGTCCGCGCGGAAATTGATTATGAAAATTCGCTTGACTCACTATAATTATGCACATTAAACTCCTCATTTCATGCTGTATGTTAGTGTGTGCTATAATCAGGACGCATGCACAAGCATATACAGACCCTTATAAAGGTTATTCTGAGGAAACCTTTATGGACATGGATTTTGCACCCAATTTAGCCACTCCTGTGGTTGGAGAGAAAGAAAAACCTGCGGTTAAAAAGGCGATTCTTGCTGCAGCCAACTCATTAAAAAACAAATACACTATCGATTTGGTGAGAAACGATGAGGTTTTCATAGTCAACATCCCGACAGATAATCTCTTTTTACCTAATGACACCCTTCTTACAGATAAAGCTGATGCTTTATTAACTCCCCTACTTTCTCCAATGAAAGATCCGATGGCTTACAAGATTGTTTTAGCCGTTCATACCGACGATACCGGTTCAGAAACTTATCGTGAAAACCTCTCTACTGCGAGGCTTAATTCTGTATATGACTGGTTCATGAATAAAATTGACGAAGGTGCTTTAAGCGAGAAAATTCTTATCATCCCATTTGCAATGGGAGGCGCAATGCCGCTTTCACCCAATACCTCACGAAATAACAGAAAAGAGAACCGAAGACTGGAGGTTTATTTTATCCCGGGTCCCTCTATCATATCGGCTGCCCACAACTCCAAATAGTCTGTTACATTAAAATTAAATTGTATATTTGCAGAATAATTACAGAATAAATCAATAAAATATATGGCAAAAGAACTCAAAGACTTGACTAAACGTGCTGATGACTATTCTCAGTGGTATAACGA
>JAIDQW010000365.1 GCA_029062075.1 Paramuribaculum sp. | reverse complement strand
CTCATAGAACTTGACGAAGACGACCGCTTGAAACTACTCTCGCACATGCCAGTGGAGGAGATCGCCAAGCAGATCGATCACCTCGACACCGACGATGCTGTAGATATCATTCAGGAACTCAATGAGGAGGACCGGGATGAGATTCTCTCGCACATCGACGATGTTGAGCAGGCAGGCGACATCATAGACCTCCTCAAATATGACGAGGACACCGCCGGCGGTATTATGGGCACCGAAATGATCGTGGTAAACGAGAACTGGAGTATGCCCGAATGCATCAAGCAGATGAGGCTGCAGGCAGAGGACATGGATGAGATTTACAACGTGTATGTTGTTGACAACGACTACCGCCTCAGAGGCATATTGCCGTTGAAAACCCTGATCACCCATCCGTCCGTATCCAAGGTCAAGCATGTAATGGAGGAGGATCCGGTATCGGTGAAAGCAGAGACTCCTGTTGACGATGTGGCACTTGATTTTGAGAAATACGATGTTGTGTCAATGCCGGTTATCGACTCCATAGGTCGTCTGGTGGGCAGAATAACTGTGGATGACGTCATGGACCAGGTGCGCGAATCATCCGAAAGAGACTATCAGCTCGCTTCAGGTCTCTCAAGCGATGTGGAAACAGACGACACCCTTTTCACCCAGACAAAGGCACGACTCCCCTGGCTACTCATCGGTATGCTCGGCGGCATAGGCAACTCGCTTATTCTCGGAAACTTCGAAGGAGGACTTGCAATAGACCCGACACTTGCACTGTTCATACCCCTTATCGGTGGTACCGGCGGAAATGTTGGAACACAATCATCGGCAATCGTGGTGCAGGGTCTTGCAAACGGATCACTCAATATCAAAAACTCCGGAAAGCAGCTACTCAAGGAACTTGGAGTAGGTCTGATCAACGGATGCATAATATCTCTGCTTGTTTTTCTTTACAATTTCATGAAACTCGGAGCGGGGCATTACACCACTACACTTTCGGTATCACTTTCCCTGTTTTCAGTTGTGATATTCGCCTCTGTTTTCGGCACATTCGTGCCGCTTACTCTTGAGAAGCTGAAAATTGACCCGGCGCTTGCCACCGGGCCGTTCATATCTATCACCAATGATATTATCGGCATGGTGATTTACATGGGTATAAGCACCGCCCTCCTATTCCATTTTGCCTGAACAGAAACATCAGAATATAGAAACGGCTGCCTGACAAAATTTGTCAAACAGCCGTTTCCGTGTTTATAGATAATTGTGTATGGTAAGCTTATTGTGCCTGAATCGATGGGTGAACCTTGAAAGAAGCTCCACGCCCTGAGGGTGTTGTCGCTGCGGGAATCTCATCAACCGAACTTACTACCACCAAATCATTGGCATAGTAGCCCACGGCAGGACTGCAACCCTCTTCGGCGATGACCATTTGCATTCCGAGCAGATGTTTACCGACCGAGAATGTGCCCGGTTCGAATGTAACTCCAAAGGGAGCCACATCGGTAGAGCCAATAATCCATCCGTCAAGAGAATAAACCACAGATGTAACAGCGGCTTTCTTACCCTCTCTAATCGGTTCTGCAGTTATAGCTGTTATTTCAAACGTACTGTCCTGAACCACATAAAGCGTACCGTCCACCATTACCGCGCCTGAGCAGGTGGTGTCAATCTCCACCAGTGGCAGGTCAGATTCATCGCTGCATGAGCTGAACACAAACGCCAGCACCGCAGACATGAGTAAAAGAACCCTTTTCATAATGGCTTTCTATATTTAAGTTGTTTATAATCAGTTTTTGAACACAAGACCATTGTCACCGTCAACATCAATCACTATCGGACGCTCCTTATCAACCTTCTGTGCAAGGATATCCTTTGACAGCTGGTTAAGCACGAGGCGGTGGATAGCTCTCTTGACAGGACGGGCACCGAACTCGGGATCATAGCCCTCTTCGGCAAGATATTTGAGCGCGGCGGGAGTAACCTCAAGAACCACACCGTTCTTTTCAAGCATCTTTTTGATACCCTTGATCTGGAGTCCAACAATCTCTTCAATTTCTGCTTCATTGAGCGGAGTGAACATGATTGTTTCGTCAATTCGGTTGAGGAACTCGGGACGGATAGTCTTCTTAAGCATCTCTATAACCTCGCTCTTGGTCTTCTCGATTGTTTCGTCACGGTTTTCCGGAGTCATGGCCGCAAAATTATCACGGATAACATTCGAGCCCATGTTGCTGGTCATAATGATTATAGTGTTCTTGAAGTTGACCAATCTGCCCTTGTTATCGGTAAGACGTCCGTCATCAAGCACCTGAAGGAGAATGTTGAAAACATCCGGGTGAGCCTTCTCGATTTCATCAAACAGAACAACCGAGTAAGGTTTGCGGCGCACTGCCTCAGTGAGCTGACCGCCTTCATCGTAACCTACATATCCGGGAGGCGCTCCTACAAGACGGCTCACGGTGTGCTTCTCCTGATATTCGCTCATATCGATACGGGTCATCATGTTCTCATCGTCAAAGAGGTATTCGGCAAGAGCCTTAGCCAGCTCGGTTTTACCAACACCTGTTGTGCCGAGGAAAATGAATGAGCCGATAGGACGGCGTGGGTCATTAAGCCCGGCACGGCTGCGGCGCACTGCATCGGCAATCGCCCTGATAGCCTCCTCCTGACCGATGACTCTGGAGTGCAGCTCCTCTTCGAGATGCAGAAGTTTTTCTTTTTCGCTCTGCACCATCTTGTTGACAGGAATACCGGTCCAGCGTGAAACCACATCGGCTATATCTTCGGCATCCACCTCCTCCTTGATGAGAGCTCTCTCGCCCTGCATCATATTGAGCTGAGTCTGAATCTCCTGATTCTCGCGTTCCTTCTCCTGCACTTTAGAGTAACGTATTTCGGCAACCTTTGCGTAATCACCTTCACGCTCCGCTCTGTCAGCTTCGAAGTTAAGCTGCTCGATATCAATCTTATTCTGCTGGATTTTGTTGATAAGATCTTTCTCAGCCTTCCACTTGGCGGTGAACTCCTTCTCCTCCTCGCGCATTTCGGCAAGATCCTTTTCAATCTCCTTAACTTTTGCGGTGTCACCTTCTCGCTTGATAGCCTCGCGTTCGATTTCCTTCTGGGCTATCCTGCGTGAAATTTCGTCAAGTGCCTGAGGCACGGAGTCGATTTCAAGGCGCAGTTTAGAAGCTGCCTCATCCACTAGGTCAATAGCCTTGTCCGGCAGGAATCGGTCCGTAATATATCTTTCCGAAAGCTGAACCGCCGCGATAATCGCCTCATCACGGATGCGCACCTTGTGGTGGTTTTCATACCTCTCCTTCAATCCGCGGAGAATAGCGATGGCACTCATTTCGTCTGGCTCGTTCACCATAACCTTCTGGAAACGACGTTCAAGAGCCTTATCTTTTTCAAAATACTTCTGATATTCGTCAAGAGTTGTCGCGCCGATGCTCCTGAGCTCACCGCGGGCAAGCGCAGGCTTGAGGATATTAGCCGCATCCATCGCGCCTTCACCTTTACCGGCACCCACAAGAGTGTGAATTTCATCAATGAAAAGAATAATCTCTCCATCGCTCTGAGTAACCTCGTTCACAATAGCTTTAAGACGCTCCTCAAATTCACCTTTATATTTGGCACCTGCAACAAGAGCACCCATATCAAGCGAGTAAATCTGCTTGCTGCGGAGGTTTTCAGGCACATCGCCACGCACAATTCGCTGCGCGAGCCCCTCTGCAATAGCGGTTTTACCGGTACCCGGCTCACCGATAAGCATAGGATTGTTTTTAGTGCGTCGGCTAAGAATCTGAAGCACACGACGGATTTCATCATCTCTTCCGATAACCGGGTCGAGCTTTCCGGAACGTGCTCTCTCATTAAGATTTATGGCATACTTGCTCAGAGCGTTATAAGTTTCCTCAGCGCCCTGATCAGTTGCTTTCTTACCCTTTCTGAGCTCTTCGATAGCGCTTTTAAGCTCCTTTTCGCTCAGTCCGGCATCCTTAAGAATGGTTGATGCCGAAGAATTAATTTCAAAAAGTGCAAGCAGAATAGCTTCGAGAGTCACATACTCGTCACCCTGCTTCTTTGCTATATCAATTGCCTTTTGCAGCACATCGTTTGACGTGCGGCTCAGATACGGCTCACCGCCTGACACTTTAGGCTGAGAGGCAATTTCCTTATCAACAGCAGAATCCACCATAGGCAGACTCGCACCGGTCTTTGCAAATAAGAATTTGATAAGAGACTCACCCTCGGACAGAATAGCCTTGAGGAGATGAACCGGCTCTATAGCCTGGCTACCGTTGTTTTTTGTTATTTCAACAGCTTTCTGAATAGCCTCCTGAGATTTGATAGTAAAATTATTGAAGTTCATAGTAACGTTATTTATCAATTATTAAAATTCTAACGTATTTCTTTATAATATACACATCGAC
>JAIDQW010000364.1 GCA_029062075.1 Paramuribaculum sp. | reverse complement strand
GCATTATACATTTTCATTTTGGAAAACTTATTTACATTAGATAAATTTTTTTCCTTCCTATTTGTACAATTAAAAAAAAATAACAAATTTTGCGCTCAGCTATGAAATACTTTAATTGAAGGATGTGCTTTCCTTTTTTATTCCTTCGCATAATTAACTTAATAGTTCAATTTTACTAAAGTGGACAACACTGTTTATAGTCATGATGAGGCTAATGAAGCTTCATTGAAATACTTTGACGGCGATGAACTCGCAGCAAGAGTATGGGTGAGCAAGTATGCTCTTAAGGATTCCTATGGTAATCTCTATGAAAAGACTCCGGCAGACATGCACCGTCGTCTTGCAAGAGAAATAGCGAGAATTGAGAACAATTACAAGGATCCGATGAGTGAAGAGGAGATTTTCAATCTTCTTGACAAATTTAAGTATATTGTTCCTCAAGGAAGTCCTATGACCGGCATCGGTAACGACTATCAGGTTGCATCACTCAGCAACTGCTTTGTTATCGGGCTTGATGGAAAACCTGATTCTTATGGCGGCATCATCAAGATTGATGAGGAGCAGGTGCAGCTCATGAAAAGAAGAGGCGGTGTTGGTCACTATCTCTCTCATATCCGCCCGAAAGGTACTCCTGTGAAAAACTCAGCCCTCACATCAACAGGACTTGTCCCCTTTATGGAACGCTTTTCAAATTCGACACGCGAGGTCGCTCAGGATGGTCGCCGCGGAGCGCTCATGCTAAGTGTCAGCATCAAACATCCCGATTCAGAATCATTCATCGATGCAAAGATGACCGAAGGAAAGGTTACCGGGGCAAATGTATCCGTGAGGATTGATGACGATTTCATGGAGGCTGCAACCAATGACTCCACATATCGCCAGCAGTTCCCCACAACCTCAAGCAATCCGGACAGCACCAAAGACATTAAGGCTAAACCGCTCTGGGAAAAGATAGTGCACAACGCATGGAAAAGCGCTGAACCGGGAGTACTTTTCTGGGACACTATCATTCGTGAATCTGTGCCCGACTGTTATGCTGACCTCGGATTCCAGACTATCTCAACAAACCCATGCGGAGAAATTCCTTTGTGTCCCTATGACAGCTGCCGACTGCTCGCTGTAAATCTTTACAGCTATGTCAAGAACC
>JAIDQW010000363.1 GCA_029062075.1 Paramuribaculum sp. | reverse complement strand
AAGGCACAGAAGATGAGGATATGGCTCTTGAAGATATTATCAAATCTTCTACCGGAGCATTGTTTAATAACGCTTCTCAGGCATGGAACCACATCTTTTATTTCTTCACTTTCTCTCCGGATGGAGGTGGAGAGCCTGATGGCGAACTGCGCAAGGCTATCGACCGTGATTTCGGTAGTTTTGAAAAATTCAAGGAAGACTTTGTTCAGGCTGGAGTTACACTTTTCGGCTCCGGATGGGTCTGGTTGTCCAAGGATAATGACGGTAAGCTTTTCATAACTCAAGGGCACAATGCGGGGAATCCTCTTACAGACGGACTTACACCGCTACTGACATTCGATGTATGGGAACACGCCTACTATCTTGATTATCAAAACAGAAGAGCCGATGCGCTCAAAAAGCTATGGGACATCATTGACTGGGATGTAGTGGCATCAAGATATTAATAATAAAATATATAGCATCAAGGCTTATAAGATACAGCACTAATAAGCATAATGTGATGAATGGAAAGGGAACCGCTCGTGAGAGTTGTTTCCTTTTTCATTCATCACACATATTATAGGTGGACAGTATTAAAGCTATTATCTTTCAAGAGAATTATACTCTTCATCGCTCACAGGCTCAAGCCACTCATTTGAAGTGTTCTCACCTTCAGGCGACATTGCAAGGTGAGCAAACCAGCTGTCTTTTGCTGCGCCATGCCAATGCTTAACCTTGGCGGGTATATTCACAACATCGCCCGGATGTAGTTCGCGAGCCGGTTTTCCCCACTCCTGATACCAGCCCCTACCGGCAACACAAACAAGCAATTGTCCACCACCTTTGCTTGCATGGTGAACATGCCAGTTATTTCTGCATCCGGGCTCAAACGTTACGTTTGCTATCTGCATCTGCTCTGTTGATATCGGAGCAAGATAACTTTGACCGATAAAGTACTTTGCATAAGCATCATTCGTCTTACCAATAGGAAATATCATCTCCTGCTCAAATTGCTGTCTGGCATCTGATGCTTCGCTACTGTCTTTCCACACCTCTACTGCCTGCCTGAAAGCACCCCAGGCTTTAGGCCAACCGGCATAAAATGCTACCTGAGTGAGTATTTCAGATATTTCTGTTCTTGTTACTCCGTTTTTCTTTGCTTCCTGGAGATGATATGTCAGTGAAGAATCAATTATACCGCTGCTCACAAGAGCGGTGACAGTAACAATACTCCTGTCACGAATGGAAAGTTTGTCTGTTCTGCTCCACACCTCTCCAAACAGCACATCATCGTTAAGTTCAGCGAATTTGGGAGCAAATTCTCCTAATGAATTTCGTCCTGCTGTCTGTTTGATTTCAGAAGGTTTATCAGTAAGTTTAGTTGGATTGATTGCTTGTGCCATAATTCCGGTTATCAATAATAAAGTGTAAGTGATTTTTCTTCTCATAGCAAATAACATGTTTTCATCTGCAAAATAACTAATTAATTTTTATTCAGAGTCAACCACTATTTCAGATACTTTTACCAGAATTCAAGCTAAAACCCGGTTACTATTGAATAATTTCAATAAAAAAGTTGTCTGAGCCTTATCGTAGTGTTACTTTTGTGAAAACAAAATATATCCAATCATGAACCGAAAGAATCCCGCTCATTATCTGGCAAACTCATCCGGAGGTATGTATGATTCAAGATATGAGCATGATGCATGTGGCGTTGGCTTACTTGTTAATGTGGGTGGCAGAAAAAGCCACAGACTTATTGAACAGGCACTTCAGGTACTTGAAAACATGGTGCACCGCGGAGCCGAAGGTGCTGATCCGTTAACAGGTGACGGGGCGGGAATAATGGTACAGATACCACATGAATTCATTCTTCTTCAAGGTGTTCCGGTTCCTGAAAAAGGGAGATATGGCACAGGCATAGTTTTTATGCCAAAGGATAGTCATTCTCAGGAAGTAATTCTTGACATTATTGAGCGTGAGGCGATGGTGGACGGAATGACGCTTATGGCGGTGCGTGATGTTCCCGTGAACAATTCAATGCTTGGTGAAGTGGCGAAGAATGCCGAACCTGCGGTTAAACAGATATTTATAAGCGATGAAGAGAGTGACCGACCTATGGAGTTGCGTCTGTATCTGCTCCGTAAGAGGATTGAGAAAAAAATATCTTCAACATCAATAGAGGGCAAATACGATTTCTATATTTGCTCACTTTCTTCAAAAACTATTGTTTACAAGGGGATGCTCACAAGCATGCAGTTGAGATATTATTATCCGGATCTTATGAATCCGAGATTCACCTCGGCTGTGGCTCTTGTACATTCAAGATTCTCAACCAATACCTTCCCGGCGTGGAGTCTTGCCCAGCCATTCAGAATGGTAGGACATAACGGAGAAATCAACACTATTCAAGGCAATCGACTGTGGATGAAAGCGAGAGAGAGCGGATTGCATCCCCTTGCTTTCGGATCACAGGATATGACACCGATCATTCAGCCTGGTATGAGCGATTCTGCTTCGCTCGATAATGTTCTTGAATATTTCGTTATGGCAGGAATGTCACTGCCTCACGCCCTTGCCATGCTTGTACCGGAATCTTTCAACGACAAAAACCCTATATCCCCTGCACTCAAAGCTTTCTATGAGTATCATTCCATTCTTATGGAGGCTTGGGACGGACCGGCTACACTACTCTGTTTCGATGGTCGTTATGCCGGTGGCATGCTTGATAGAAACGGGCTCCGCCCGGCAAGATATCTCATTACGGATAACGATACGGTTGTAATAGCTTCTGAAACCGGAGTTCTTGACTTCGATTCTTCTGAAATAAAGGAAAAGGGACGCCTTCGCCCCGGCAAAATGATGCTCGTTGATATGGAGCAAGGCAAGATTCTTCATGATGAGGAAATCAAAAAAACTCTTGCAGACATGGCACCATACCGCGACTGGCTGGCACGAAACCGAGTCAAACTTGACGCTATTTCATCAGGTAGAAAAGTGGTTGAGACCGTGGCTGATTTTGAGCGGATGCTCCACACCTTCATGTATGACAGCGAGGAGATTGAGAAAATAATCACTCCTATGACTGTGGATGCAAAAGAACCTATTCACTCTATGGGTGAGGATACTCCTCTCGCAGCACTGTCTAAGCGCAGGCAGCTTTTATACAATTACTTCCGCCAGCACTTTGCTCAGGTAACAAATCCTGCAATTGACCCGTTGAGAGAAGAATTGGTCATGAACCTTGACAGCTATATCGGTGCAGTAAGCAAGGAACTCCTTGATTTTTCGGCAGATCTTTGTAAAATGGTATTGCTGAAACGTCCTATTATCACAAACCGCGAGCTTGACCTTCTGTGCCACCTCCGTTACAAAGGTTTTGACGCTCGCCGCCTTGATATGACATTTTCTGTTGCCGATGGTGCGGAAGGTCTTGAAAAAGGGGTTTCAAAACTTTGTGAAGAAGCAGAAAGAGCTGTTGATGATGGGTGCAGTTATATTGTGCTGACCGACAGAGAAGTCAACGCTGACAGAGCACCGATTCCTTCAC
>JAIDQW010000362.1 GCA_029062075.1 Paramuribaculum sp. | reverse complement strand
GGGAGTATCGAGCAGTAGAGTTCGCTATGAATACTGAAACTGTCACCAAGCATGGAGCTGACAGCAATCCACTGGTCGTAGCGGAAATTGTCGATTACAATCAGCCACACCCTTTTACCCTCGTCAAGCAGAGGTAGCACCTTTTCGCGCATCAGGCTGTGGCTCATCATCGGAGCTACCTGCGGCGAGGCAATCCATGATGAATAATTGCGCTCTATAAACTTTGCAAAAGCGCGGTTAGCCTCATTTATCTGGCTCTGAAGCATCTCAGCCATTCCAGCCTCGGCACCCGGTGCTTCAAGTTCGGTTTGTCTGAACACCAGCTTCTGATACAGCTCGCACCAGTCGGCAAATGAATCGGCTGAGTAGGTTAGGGTAGATATTCTGGAAAAATCGTCGCGGTAAGAGTTCAGCGACTGGCGTGCAACCAAAGTAGAAGAATGAAGCGTCTTTTTGATGGCAAGCAGTATCTGATTGGGATTCACCGGCTTGATGAGGTAATCGGCAATCTTACTTCCAACCGCCTGATCCATAATATTCTCCTCCTCGCTCTTGGTTATCATGATTACCGGGATGTGCGGTTTTGCCAGCTTTATTTTCGCCAGAGTCTCCAGTCCGGTGATTCCGGGCATATTTTCATCGAGAATAACGAGGTCAAACGGGTCGGTTTCAATGCACCGCAGCGCATCCACTCCGCTGTTTGCGGTAGTAACCTCATAGCCTTTCGCTTCCAGAAACATGATGTGAGGTTTCAGCAAATCAATCTCATCGTCAGCCCAGAGTATTTTCGGTTTTATTTCGCTCATTCTTCTTCCTGTTCATTCGATCCATACATATCTTCCTCATCCGGGTACTCATCCGGAGTGAGCACCGCCTCATGCACTCCACGTGCGGCAGCGTCCTCCGCAGCGCGGATATACATATCCAGCGTGAGACCGTTGCGCAAAATTACTGCAAAATTTTCTTCCGACACCACAACAGGCACTACTTCCGGCGGTAATTTCACACCGTCAGCTCCCTCAAGCATGGCGCGATAGCGCGACACCTCGGTGATATTTGAGAATCCCTTGATGAGAAGAATGCCTAAATTGCCGAACTCAAGCTGCTCCAGGTCAAAATCGCGGATATTGAATGTGTTGAAATTGAAGCGGGCAACCTCATAAAGTATCTCATTTGCGTTGACGCTGTCAAGCGGATAAGTGAGCAGAAGCATCTGCGCCGCTTCGGGGTTGAGGTCCATTATCACCGTGTCGGCAATCTGAGGCAGTTCCGCACCGGAGTCATCTGTGAGTCTTATCGATCGAATCATTCCGGCGCGGTTTGCAGAACCGGTAGTAAGCGATTTACCGGCTGCCGCACCTTTGATATATGCCGAGGCAAGCGGTGTTACGTCTGCATCGGGATATTGCTCGACAATAGAGCGGAGTCCGCTGAGAAATTCGGAAGTATGTCCGTCTGAAACATTAGTGAGTGCGTTGAGAAACAGGAATTTAGGCATCAGCGGACTGAGCGGATATTTCTCCTTAGCCTCTTCCACTGTTTTTCTCACCTCCTGATTCCGGTTTTCAAGGAAATAAGTGTAAGCCTGCTGGTACAGCTCCTCCTGTTTCTGTGGCATAGCCTTAAGATTTTCAAGGTATTGAGGGTCTGTCATTGCCTTGCCGAGTGGGGAGTCGGAAAATTCCGACACTATAAGTTTGCGGTAGTGTTCTGCCATGTCAATATTTCCCGCCCGCATATACATAAGGTACAGATTATAATAGGTGTCAAGACGATAAATATTGTCGGGATATTGTTCGAGTAGGCGTGTCCACGGTTTTTCAGCCGCCGGATAATCTTCAAGCTTGTCCTTCAGAATCAGCCCCATATTGTACAGTCCCTCCATAATAATTTCATGGGCGGCAGCCTTTTCCTCATCCGTTTCAGGAATATCTTTGAGGTAGAACTGAGGGTTGTGCGGGTCTTTCTCATCCTTCTTGCTGACGACAACTGTTTCACCGTCCTCCGTAGCCGTTGAGTCAGAACTTTCAGTCACCTCCGGTTCATCCTGAATACTTGCGAAATCGCTTTTGTTGCGTCGGCGCCAGTTGTCTTCGAGTTTTCTGCCTCCCCAGCGGCGGCGAAACTCGTTAGCTCCTGCATTTTTTACGCTGTTATTATAAAAGTACCATGAATTATCGGTGTTGAGAGTAAACGAAGATGGAGCTTTGGCGTTTTCTCCCAAAGTCTCGGAATTGGCTCTCTCGGCGTCCTCCTCGTCCCTTCTGAGTCTCTCCTGCTCCTCAGCTTCCTCCTTTTCGCGCCGCTTAAGTTCATCAATAATGCGGTTCACAACTTCAAGGCGCTCGCTCTCAGGCATCTCGGATAGTTTCAGGAGTGAATCCTGGAGATGCACGTTGCGGGAATGCACGGCAAGGTCATCCAGAACGTCAGATTTCAGTTTTATCTGATCCATTCCGGGATAGTCCTTATCTAAAACCGTTACACACGCGGCAAAGCAAGGCTGAGCCTTGTCGTAGTCGCCGGTAACGAAATACAGCTCACCGAGCGCAAGGTTGGCAATAGCCATGTCAATGCCCTTGCGGGTTGACTTTTCCACCGCATTGCCGTATGCCTTGATTGCACCGAGAGTGTCCCCCTCGGCGAGCAGTAGATTCCCTTCGGCATAGTAAATCTGGTCAAGATAATCTTTGTTGCGCTCGTACTTTGCCATTCGTCGCACTGCTTTCAGCTCAGATTCTATTGCTTTGCCGGTGGCAGTGGCACTCTGCCTTATGCGGGCATTAAACTTGATACGGTAAGGCGTTGAAAATCCTGAGCTTACCTTTGAGTAGGCTTGCGACGCTCCTTCGTAATCTCCGTTGCGCTGCAAAATCTGACCGAGCAGGAAAGTGAGGCGGGTACGCTGGATACCCTTGCTGTTTTCTATAGCAACGCGCAGCGGAGCAACCGCTTGAGCATATTCCCCCTTGGAAATACAAATGTCAGCGTCAGTGAACGCGTACAGTCCTTTCAGTTCCGAATCTGTTAGGTCTTTCTCCCTCACCCTGTCCAGTATTGCGCGAGCCTCGTTGAGCCAGCCGGCGGCGCAGTAGCTTCGCGCCTGCCATATCTTAGCTTCTGTAACCGTTTTTGGCAGCCAGCTGAAATGGCGCGCAATATACATGAAAGTAGATGCGGCTGCAAGGAAATTGCCATCCATGTACTGGCTGCGAGCCATCAGCATCCAGGCGTTGTGAATAAATGGGTTATACTCCTCACGCTTAAGCCATTCGCGGTATTCGGGGTCACGGCTCCTGCCTGGAGTGCGCTGTGGGCGTTTCTTTATGGAACGCAACTGGATGGCTTTCTGCGCCTTCTCTATCGAGCGAGTAAAAGAGCCGTTGGGTTGGGGCGAGCTGCTGTTTCCCCTCGCCTCCGCGGGATGCATGGGAATCAGTTTGGTAAAATCGTCCTCATAGCTGTTTTCCATGCTTTTCAGCGTCTCCTTATAGTGCTCATCACCGTTGAAATAGATGTTGTAGCGTGTGATAAACGCCTGATAATTGCGTGTCGCAGCTGTGTTCTTCTTCGGCGTACATCCCCAAAAAAGAGTTGTGCAAATCAGAGCGGCTATAATTAGGAGTTTATGCTTCACTGATTTATAACGGTTTGACTCTTCTATTATTTCTCACCAGAGGCAACGCGACAGTCAGGCAGAGGTATAAAAAGCACATTCCCAGTACTATTAGCGCGGAACAGGGCACATCTATAACTGTGCATAAGAGCAGTCCGCCGATGCAGCACACCAGCGAGACAATTACCGAGGCGAGCATCACCGAACCGAATTTGCGGTAAAAGAGTTCGGCAATCATTTGTGGCAGTGTTAGCATCGACATAAGCAGCATAACTCCCACAAGTCTGATAGTTAGAACAATGCATACTGCAACGAGAACAGTCATGGAGTAGTTGATAAACCGCACAGGCAAGTGCATCACCTTGGCGAAATCGCGGTCAAAGGCGCAAAACACTATCTTGTTGTAAAACAGGGCGAAGAAAATAAGGAGCACTATGGTGAAGATACCGAATGCCCATAAATCGCCGGATGCGATAGTGAGGACGTTGCCAAACAGAAAACTGTTGAGTTCAGGCACATATCCGGGAGTGAGAAACACAAAAAGGATTCCCACTGCCATGCCGAGTGCCCACACAACAGCTGTGGCGCTGTCTTCTCTGATTCTTCCACGGGTTGACATCAGCTCCACTCCCATTGATGAGGCTATAGCGAACAAGGCAGCCATGAAAATCGGGTTTACACCGAAATAATAGCCGAGTCCGAGTCCGCCGAAGCAGGCATGGGTCACTCCGCCGCTCAGAGACACGAGCCGTCGGGTAACAATATATGTGCCGATAATAGCTGATGCCACGCTGATAATAGCCAGACCGGCGAGTGCGTTGGTGAAAAAGGAGTATTTAAGTAGTTCAAACATCGCATGTCCTTTTAGCTTGTTTTGGCTGCGCGCGCCTCGCTGACTATCATTATAAGCTCCTCGCGCACCGGAGTGGGGAGAGTGATGCCTCTTAGGGTACAGCTTCTCGCCCAGCCGGCTATGTCATGAGGCAGAAGGGTGAGCAGCACATTCCTGAATTCCTCTATGGCTTCTTCCGTATAGTCGTCTGCGCCTAATCCGGCATACACATCCAGCTCTTCGTCATCGTAATATTCAATCTCCGCACTCGCGGCAGATACCAGCGAGTCTTTTTCGCAGGTAATGTGCATTCCGCAGCACTCCTCAGTGGTTTCAGCCGCCGGTTCAGGGTCAGATTCGGCGGTGGAGTCGCTATGACGTCGGTCAAGCAGCCAGAGCACCAAACCCACGGCAACCAGTGCGGCTAATATGATAAGAGCAGCGTTCATTCAGCTTCGGCAGTATATTCTTCAACGGTAAATCCCGCCTTGCGCAGGTCGTCCCAGTAACCGGGGTAACTTTTCGTAACCACCTCGGCATCATTTATAATTATACCGGGTATAAATATTGCTGCAGGTGCCAGAGAGAGAGCCATGCGGTGATCGCTGTATGTGTCGAAAGCGGGTATTTCACTCACCGGACGGCGAATACCGTCCCAAGAGATTACTTCATCGCCTTCGGTTTCAAGAATAACCCCCACTTTGAGCAACTCGTTGTAGAGGGCGGCGATTCGGTCGGTTTCCTTAATGCGGAGCGAGCGTAGCCCGCTGAGGCGGAAGGGTACACCAAGCATGGAGCAGGTCACGGCAAATGTCTGTGCCACATCCGGGGTGGAGGAGAGGTCAGCAACAAAGCGTGGAGCAAGGTCGGGCGAAGCTTCCAGAACAGCCTGAAGCGGTGATTCTTCAAAGCCGGTTTCTACTCCGAGCTCACGGAAAAGTTCGACTATCGCGCTATCGCCCTGACAGCTCTTTTCATGCAGCCCCTTGAGAGTGGTCCACCCGCAGGTCAGAGCCTGAATCTCAAACCAGTATGATGCTGCGCTCCAGTCAGCTTCCACCTCAAAATTCTTTGGAGCGGTATAAGTGCTATGTGGAATTGTAATAGTATTTCCGTCAATATTAACCGAAACACCGAAACACTCCATAATGTGAGCGGTCATGCGAATATAAGGCATTGAGATAACGTCTCCTTCAAGGGTTATGGTGAGCCCTTTCTCAAGCACGGGGGCAATCATCATAAGTGCGGAGATGTATTGCGAACTCACTCCGGCATCTATTCTCACCTCTCCGCCGGCAAGGCATTTGCCTTTTATAACAAGAGGAGGAAAGCCTTCTTTGGCAGCGTACGATATGTCTGCTCCGATGCTTTTCAGGGCATCAACAAGTGGAGCTATGGGTCTGTTGCACATTCTTTCCGAGCCGGTGAGAATAACCTCACGCCCCGGCTGCACGGCAAAATAAGCGGTAAGAAACCGCATGGCTGTTCCCGCAGCTCCGATATTCACCTCACCGGTTTGTGACGACAGGGCTGCAAGCATCACATCAGTGTCGTCGCAGTAAGCAACTGAACTGAGCGGGTCGGAGCCAGGTGTGAGTGCATTGATGATCAGCACGCGGTTGCTTATGCTTTTCGACAGTGGGAGGGTTATCTCCACATCCATCAGCTCTTCCGGCGGGAATATGCGGTATCTCATAATTCAAATTTGAAAAGTTGGTAGCCGTTCTCATTATCCTCCCCAAGTGCATATAGTGTTGAGTCATCCGGCGTTACGGCAATAATGCATCTGCCGACATTGATTTCAAGCACGCGCTTTATATTGCCATTATAGTCATATACTCTTATGCGGGTAACCGGTGCAGCCTCACCCTCGGTCATCTTTTTGCGAGCCTCGGTAAATTCTGTGGCATATCCACCCTCAATAGCATAGACGTTTTTGTTGGAAAGGGTTATGCCCGCGGGAAAAAAGTAACGGAGTTTATCGGTGTAGCTGAAAGTGGCGAAGCTGCCATCCTCCTTGCTGATTTCGATTCCCTCCTGAGGCTCACCGACATTGGTGATGATTTTTACGGAGTCACCTTCAACAGTGCCGAAGGAAATTATATCTCCGAGAGCACTCGCGGTGGCAAAATGCTTACCGTCAGGGCTTGCTCCTCCCTTCATCTGAAAGAAGTTGGCGAGGGCATAGTCCGGCACATCGCTGCCCAGCTTCTCCTTAGCCGGGTATGGCTGGACTATCCGCTTGAACCTGCCGGTATTGTCATATATTGCAAGCATACCCGCGGGGGTAAGGTTGGGAGCAATAATGGCTCCGTTTGCAAGTCGTATGATATGTGCAGGCACAACGGAGTCGGCAGGGGAGCCCGCAATTCTGTCCGGCAGGGTGAAAACTGTGTTGAGCCGAGGCTTGTCGGTGTCGAGATGATCCACCACTCTGAGTGCTCCGTACATAGGAGCTGCTTCAACAACAAGGCGTGAGTTCAGCTCGTCGTAGCGGAGTGCATCGAGGTAAGGCATAGCTCCTTCACCGCTGCCCTGTGGCAGGAATGAACGCACATAATTGCCCTCGGCATCAAACTCGTCAATGAGCATGGCTGAGGTGCCTGAATTGCGCACATATATTTTTGAATTGGAGGCAGCGATGCCGTATGGCGATTTGAATGCATCATCCTGGGCAATGACCTGTCCCGTGAGGCAGAGGGTGTCCGGCGTGTCGCTGCCGGAGGCGCTTCCACCTTTGCATGAGGTGAAAGCTATCAGTGCGGAAACAGCAATAACAGCTGCTGAACGGAGCATATTTATTTGAGTTTCTTTAATGCCTCGGCAATGCGGCGCATAGCCTCACGGATATTGTCATCGGAAGTGGCGTAGCTCAGGCGGATGTATCCCGGCAGGCAGAAAGCCTCGCCGGCAACTGTTGCCACATGCCCCTCCTCAAGAAGGTACATGGCAAGGTCGGTGTCATTTTCAATAACCTTGTCACCGAAACGTTTGCCGAAGTAGGCGCTGACTTTGGGGAAGAGGTAGAATGCTCCCTGAGGTACATTTACCTCGATGTCCGGAATCTCTTTGGCGAGGGAAACAACAAGGTCTCTTCTGCGCTCAAAAGCCCGGCGCATCTCTTCTACGCACTCCTGAGAACCGGTGTATGCGGCTTCGGCTGCTTTCTGGGCTATAGATGAGGGGTTGGAGGTATATTGGCTCTGGAGCTTGCTCACCGCTTTGGCAACCTGCAGCGGAGCAGCGATGAAACCGATGCGCCACCCGGTCATGGCGTATGCCTTAGACACACCGTTCACCACTACCACTCTGTCTGCCACTTCGGGGAAAGTGCCGAGTGATGTGAAGCTGCCGGTGAAGTTGATATGCTGATAAATTTCATCGGCTATGATTGTGATATCGGGATATTTTTTGAGTACATCAACAAGTCCCTGAAGCTCGGCTTTGGTGTAAACACTGCCGGTGGGGTTTGACGGTGAGCAGATGATAATCAGACGGGTGCGCGGTGTAATAGCTTTTTCAAGCTGCTCCGGGGTGATTTTGAAATTCTGGTCAATGCCTGCCGGTACAAGCACATTGGTGCCCTCGGCAAGTTTTACCATCTCCACATAGCTTACCCATGCCGGAGTGGGAATAATAACCTCATCTCCCGGATTGACTATGCTCAGCACAGCATTGCAGAGTGCCTGCTTGGCTCCGCCGCCAACAACAATCTGCTCCGGTGCGTATTCCACACCGTTCACTTCGCGCAGGTTCTGTGCAATAGCTTTGCGGAGAGACATATATCCGGCTACCGGAGTGTAGAATGAAAAATTATCGTCAATAGCTTTCTTCGCAGCTTCCTTTATATGATCGGGGGTGTTGAAATCGGGCTCTCCAACAGAGAGGTTGATAACATCCACACCCTGAGCCTTAAGTTCAGAACTTTTCTGGCTCATTGCAAGGGTTTGTGACGGAGAAAGGTTAGTCACTCGGTCTGAAATATGAATCATAGACAAATAGAATTTGGTTTTTATTGTGCAAAGATAATGAATGTAATGAACTTTGAGAGCCTTAACCGTTATAAAACAGTGTGTATAAACCGGTGATTTTATCACGATTTTTTATCGGATTTACTGAAAACGCAGTTTTTTAGGGGTAAAATTTATATGAAAACGCAGTAAATCACAATTAAATTTATTATATCAATGTGTCTGTCAGTCCGTTGCAGAACTTGTGGGGCGTTTGGCTTACATTAGGCTTTATTTAAGGTAAAATTGATAAGTCTTTATGGGGCCGGGGTCTGTGAACTTTGAGGTAGTCCGGTTGGTTATTATTGATGAAATGAACAATTAAATATTAAACAACTATGGATACTGATGTTTTGAAGAAGCTCCAGGCGGAGAAAGGTACTGTTCTCGTTGAATTTTATGCAACATGGTGCCCTCATTGCAGAAAAATGATGCCTGTGGTTGATGACGTCAAGGCTTTGCTTGACGGTAAGGTGCCTGTTTATCAGTTTGATATTGATAAATATTCAGAACTCGCCGACGAGCTCAAGGTTGAGACTATTCCTACTTTCATGGTATTTAAGAATGGCGAACTGATGTGGCGCGCAAGCGGTGAAATGGAGGGCGATGCGCTTTATGGCAAAGTAGCTGATTATTTGGATTAATAATGAGGAAACAGGGGAGCATATTCTCGGATTTTCTTGCCGAACTTGAGGTGCCGCACACTGTCAGTGCGAGCGATGCGGCATTTGAAGGGATGAATTTTCAATCTCTTTTCGGATTCTCGCGCCTCCTGAAAAGCTACGGCATTGATTCTCAGGCATACCGGTTGGCAGACAAGGGTGTGGCAACTTCTATTCCGGTGCCATACATCGCCCAGCTTAAGGATGGTTTTGTGATTGTGACAGGGCATGATGATGACGCTGTTACTTACCGATGCCGCGAAAAGGTGCAGACAAAGCCGAAAGAGGAGTTTAACGATTCCATGACAGGAGTAGTTCTTCTGGCATATCCGGGTGAAAATGCCTGTGAGCCGGATTACGGAAAGCACAGATTTCTGGAAATAGCTTCTGCTGTTAAACTGTGGCTCCTTATTATATGCGCCTCAGCTCTCGCCGTGTTCGGCTTCATAGAGGCGGGATTGTGGAAAAATATGTCAACCATATTCCTGACTCTGGTGAATTTTGCCGGAATAGGCGTGACATGGTTGCTTATTTTGAAATCGTTGAAGGTGAGCAGTGGCTCGGCGGACAAGATTTGCGGAATATTGAAGGAGCACGGGTGCGATACAGTGCTGGAACAGAAGGCTTCCAAGTTTTTCGGGCTTTTCGGCTGGAGCGAGGTGGGATTCACCTACTTCACTCTTTCGACCCTCTATCTGTTTCTGTTTCCGCAATATATCGGTTGTCTGGCGCTGATAAACGGTTGTTGCCTGCCGTTCACGGTGTGGAGTATATGGTATCAGCGTTTCCGTCTCCACACATGGTGTACCCTTTGCGTGATTACCCAGTGTCTGCTATGGTTGCAATTTTTCTGCTATCTGTCTGGTGGATTCTGGACCGTAGTTTTTGGCAATATCGTGCCACTGATAGCCATGGGCGCGGGTTATGTAGCCGGACTTATGGGACTCAACAGGGTTATGACTTTTATAGAGAAAATAAAAAAGTAACTCATTATGAAAAATATAGCGAAAGTGATTCCTGATGGTGCCGTGGCTCTGTCTCCGGCAGACATGAATAAAATACATTTTGAAACAGGCAGACACTCTGAGCGAGATTCCGATTCGGTTGTAAAGCCTGCCAAGTGAATAAAAAGACTGTGCTTCCCGCCAATAACTGGCGGGAAGTGTTATATTTGCAAAAAATAGTTCATATATAGCAATGAGAAAGAATATCTTACAGTTTGCGTTGATTGCGGTTGCCGTGGCTACAAGCCTGTGCTCTTGCTCGCGCACCGAGGAGCTCCTCGCCACTGTTCCTGCTTCAAGTCAGGGAGTTATAGCGTTAAATCTTGAATCGGTAGCCTCTGCGTGCGGGTTTGAATTTAAGGATACCACTCTGGTGATTCCGGCAACATTGCGTCTGCCGGATGGTACGCGCGACCGGATAGAGAAAATTTTGCCGGAGCTTCGTGAAGCGGTTGATATTTCGGATGTGGTTATCTCGACAGTAGATAACAGGAACATATTCGCTACTTTCCTGCTTAAAGATCAGGAAATTCTTCGTAATATTCTAACTCAAAACGGTGCTTCGGCACTCGGAAATAAGGATGGGTTCGATGCTTATAGTCTTGATGATGTGACTGTTTATATTGGTGACGGTCAGGGCTGGGCTATCAATGGATCTGATAATTATACTCCCAAAACGATTCTCACCGAGGTGAAAAATGGCAATTTCAAGAAGGAGTATCCTGAAATTTCTTCATTCCTCAGTGAGAACAAGATGATCAGTATAGCTGCCACCGGCAGGTCTATGAACCTGGGTGCCGACCGCTGGGTTTGTGCGGATATACAGAGTAAGAATAATGACATCGTGCTTGTGGCACGGAGCCTTGATGCAGAGGGTAAAGTGATTGCCAACAGCTCGTTGAAAAGCCTTGACGCTTCAGCTCTTAGCCTTGTGCCCGACAATGCCGCTATTGTTCTTGCCGCCGGGCTGACCAAGGATATTGACTGGAATTCAATTATGGTGATTGGCGCGTTTGCCGGCGGATTTCAGACCGGTGGAATGCTTGAATCCGTAATCCCTTATATCTCTAAGACTGATGGCACAATTGAAATTGCTGCTGCACCGGTTAATAGCGATGCCTGGACGGCTCCCTCGATAATGAACTGGGATTTTGTGTTTGCCGCTCAGATGAATGCCGCTGACGGTGCCTCAGCCGTAAATGCTGCGAGAGATTATCTCGGCGGTATGTTTGCGGTTACTGATATAGACAACGGCTTTGTAGCCGGTATACAGGGTATGAGTTTCAAAGTTACCTCAGCGGACGGTATCTTCTCGATTGTGAAGGGCGACCTAAATAGCGGTGCTGCGATGAAAGAATTCAGCGGTGACAGACTTGTTGTTAAGGCTGACATTCCCCGCGGGGTTCTGTTAAGAAATAGCGGTGTGTCGGTGGTGTCTGTTACCGGTGAGTCCGACACCGAGATGACAGTATCCCTACCCGGAAGCGATAAGCCTCTGCTTCAGGCTGTTCTTGAAGAAATATTCAGATGAGTGTAAAGGAAATACAACTCCACGATGTGCTCCCTGCCGTGTTTTGCGGAATGGAGTCGGAGGAGCGGATAGCCGAATCGCAGGTATGGCTCCGGAATGTAAGGTTTGAGCGCGGATGCCGCACTCTCATTGCTGCTGAGAGCGGTACCGGCAAATCATCACTGTTGAGCTTTATATACGGACGGCGACGCGACTATATGGGTGACATTTTTGCGGACGGCGAAAATGTGCGCGGCTTCTCTTTAGACCGATGGTGCAGCCTGCGGAGTCAGTCTCTCTCCCTCCTTCCTCAGGAGCTTTGCCTCTTTCCTGAGCTAACCGCGCTTGAAAATGTGAAGATAAAAAACTGGCTCACATCACATAGAAGCGAAGAGTGGATAAAAGAGGCGTTTGAAATGCTTGAGATAGGCGACCGCACTGATGTTGCAGCGGGAAGAATGTCGGTGGGGCAGCAGCAGAGGGTGGCTATCATCCGCGCTCTGTGTCAGCCGTTTGACTTTCTGCTCCTTGACGAGCCGGTGAGTCATCTTGACAGCCGGAACAATTCCACGGTGGCAAAGCTGATAGAGAAAGTAGCGAAAGAAAATGGTGCCGGTGTGATAGTCACCTCGGTTGGAAATCATCTTGACATGGACTATAAACAGGTTATCAGATTATGAGCAAGGATATGGTTTGGCGGCTTTTACGCAGAAATATAAGCGTGTGGCAGATAGGTGGCTATGCTGCGGCAACATTTGTGGGGCTTGCTATTGTGCTGTGCGCTGTGCGATTCTACTGTGATGTTCATTCCGGTGCCGAGGGCGATGACCCGTATGTTACAAAGGATTACATAGTTATATCCAAGACGGTTAATACATTAGGCACGCTGATGGGAGGGGACAATTCTTTTACGCCAGATGAAATAGCCGAACTTGAAAGCTGTGACTGGGTGAAAAGGGTAGGGGCATTCACCTCCTCCGATTTCAATGTGAGCGCGTCGCTTGACATGGGGGGCAGAGGAATGTCAACATCATTATTCCTCGAATCGGTGCCGACCGACTTTTTTGATGTAGTGCCATCGGGTTGGCGGTTTGATGCTGTGAAAGACAGCACTGTGCCTATTGTGCTCAATAAGGACTATCTAACACTTTACAATTACGGCTATGCTGCATCGGCAGGGTTGCCGAAAATCAGCGAAAGCGTTGTGGGCATGGTGCCTGTCAAGCTGTCGCTAAGCGGCAACGGCAAGCAGATGTGGCTGAAAGGCAGAGTGGTAGGATTTTCCTCACGCCTAAACACAATAGCTGTGCCGGAGGAGTTCATGGCTTGGGCAAACAGCGAATTCGGAGAGTCAGGCATTCAGAATCCCTCAAGGCTGATTATTGAGACCGTAAACCCCGGAAGTCCGGATGTGAAACACTTTCTTGACAGCCATGGATATGAAGCCGCAGGCGATAAAGCGGCAAGCGGCAGAGCGGCATATTTCCTCTCTGTAGCCACAGGCGTAGTAGGAGCTATCGGCGTGGTAATCTGCCTTCTTGCTTTCGCCATTCTCATGCTTAGTATCTGGCTGTTGCTACAGAAAAACCGCGAGAAGCTCCACGATCTCATGCTAATGGGCTATAGCCCTGGCGCGGTAGGACGTTATTACTATATTATTATAGGAGCGGTAAACGGGTGCGTGCTCATCGGAGCAATAATTGTGATGCTTGCCGCCTCTGCACTTTGGCGCACCCCTCTGGAGGCGATTGGAGTCAACGGTGCATCCGCGTTTCCCGCGATACTCACCGGCATAGCCGTGATGGTGCTGATCACAGCCATAAACTTCCTCGCCATCCGCCGCAAAGTGCGCACCGCCTTCCCCGGATAATTTCACCGGAGATAAGCAGTCACCCGGCTCGCCATGTCCGGCTTCCACCCAGCCGAGGCAAGCTCCGCAGGAGCGGGTCACCGAGACCCCTAAGCATCTCCGAAGTGTCACCCGCTGACGCGTTCATTACCGTCCCTCCGGCGCTCCTTCCAAATGAGGCTGACTAACCTTAGTTGTTAGACAGTCTTTCTTTTTATAGGTAAAATATTGAAAGTTTTACCTCTTTTTGTGAAAATTATATAGCCGTGCCAAGCGTTACTTTTGTAGTATTGGTTAAGTAATACACTAAAAGCCCTCTCCATTTGAGTGTTACGGGCAAGATGCGATTTCAAATTATAACTGTTATGGAAGAAAAAATAATAGATCCGCGTGTTCCGAATAATAACCGTCAGGCTGATGGAATACGCACTGCACAGCTTACCTTCAAGCTCAATCATACCATGCCTTATACCTCTGAATATAATGAAGCTCTGCGCGAACTCTTCCCGGATAATCTCGGCGAGGGAAGCATGGTGTTCGCTCCCTTGACGATGATGCTTTCACGTGAGGTGAAGATAGGCAGAAATGTGATAGTCATGGGAGGTTGCCTCATGATGTCAGCAGGTGGCATTACTATTGACGATGATGTTATGATTGCTGCAAACGTGCAGTTGATAACAAACAACCATGATATGTACGACCGTAATCTGCTGCGCTGCAAACCGATTCATATTAAACGCGGTGCATGGATAGGTGCCGGTGCTTCGATAATGCCCGGTGTCACCGTAGGACGTTACGCGGCAGTGGGAGCAGGGTCAATAGCTGTCTA
>JAIDQW010000361.1 GCA_029062075.1 Paramuribaculum sp. | reverse complement strand
GCGAGATCCACCCCTGCACCCCAGGCAAATTTTTTGCCGTTGCGGTTCGCTTCCTTGAATAGCCCGGCACGGAGATAGCCGTTGTTCTTTTCAATGGATGAGAGTCCGAAGCGATTGTTTACCAGCCAGAAAGGGGTGTTCTGCCCGGTGCTGAACGTTGCCGTGCCCTCAACCGAATAGCTTATGCTGTCCGGAATCTCCGCCGCAAAAGCCTGCCCTGAAAGTGAAATAACAGCAGCAATCAGATATAAGTGTTTAATTACTCGCATTATAGGGTAGATGTCGTGCGCTGCAAAGATAACAAAAAATCCCGGACGCGGTTGCGTATCCGGGATTTATTGGGTTAGTTAAAGCTTAAAATGCGGCGATTAGAATGCGGCGATAGCTAAATTGGTGAGCCAGATCCACAAGGGGCAGAATCCGATAAAGAGTATCACACTCAGCGTGAGTGACGATGTTCCGGTTGCCACATAAGTGTTATATTCATCCGCGATAATGATACCTGAGAATGCCGGGGGAAGAGCTGCTGCCACAACGAGCATCTTGAGGTTGAACGGATCCATGTGGAAAAGGAGACCGAGAATAAGTACCACAGCCGGCATAAGAATCATCTTCATGATAGATCCGAGAATAGCCTGCCAGTTGATGGTGAACTTAATGGCTGAGAGGGTGATACCTGCTGAGAAAACTGCCATTGATGCGTTA
The DNA here is from genome assembly GCA_029062075.1 of Paramuribaculum sp. Taxonomy (GTDB): domain Bacteria; phylum Bacteroidota; class Bacteroidia; order Bacteroidales; family Muribaculaceae; genus Paramuribaculum. The sequence continues at coordinate 3,245 of JAIDQW010000361.1, read as the reverse complement.
GCCTTTGCGATAAGGTCAAACGAAGGGCTGAGTTCTTTAGGCCAGGGAATTCCGGCAACTACCCAGATTACTGCAAGGATAGGAGCCCATGCCACAGGCTGTTCGAGGGCGTGAATCACCGGTTTCCATGCGCTTTCTTTCTTAGTGGAGCCGGGGTTCTGTTTTTCGAGTGAAGCGTTCATCAGCGACAGACCGACAGGAATACCGATCGCGTTGACCACGATACCGACGATTGCCACAACGAGTGCTACAGAGGGGGAAGTGCCGAAGATAGGTTCGAGCACTGCGAAACCGAGGAAGCCGATTGTAGGAGAACCACTGATAAGGGCGCTGACTGCCGCATCGGCACCGGTGTTCTTCTTAAACATTCTGAACACGAAGTACACCAGCATGAAGCACGCCATGATACCTATCGCAGACACAAGGGTAAGACGGATGTCTTTCACAAGGTCCTCGCGTGATGCCTGAACAATAGATACGAACAAAGCTGCCGGCAATGCGAAATCAAGAACGACTTTGTTGAACTTCTTTGCATCGTCCCCTGAGAAGACGCCTTTTTTACCGGAAATATAACCGGCAAGCATCACCACGATAATCGGCACGATTGCATATAGTATTACATGAGACAGATCCATGATATATTATTTTTATAATTAATAATTTATTAAAGGGGTAATCTTGAATCGCGCTGATTAAACGGTGTATTCAATAATAGGAGTGGGGTTCAGGTAACCGATGTGTCCGCTCTCCTTACCTGAATCGGCTGCAAGCTGAACATCGATCATAGCCGGTTTCTTGGATGCGATAGCTTCTTTAAGCGCGGCTGTGAGTTCGGCAGGTGTGGTCACATAATAGCTCTTTGCTCCAAATGCTTCACCAATCTTGTCGTAGCGTGCATTGATATCAAGAGTTGTAGGAGCAGGAGCACTGCCGCCTGAGGGGTTAACACCGATACCGTTGTAAATACCACCGTTGTTAAACACAACTACTGTTACAGGGAGCTGGTAGCGGCATGCTGTTGCAAAGTCCATGCCTGAGAAACCGAATGCTGAGTCACCTTCAACAGCAACTACGCTCTTGCCGGTTGCCACAGCAGCTCCGATGGCTGAGCCCATACCCATACCCATAATGGACCAGCTTGCGCAGTCAACACGGTGACGCGGGAGTGACATGTCGACAGAGTCACGGGTATCGTCAAGGGTATTTGCACCCTCATTGATAAGGATAACATCAGGATTGCTTTCAAGAATAGGCTTGATAGCAGCGATTGCGCTCCAGTGATTCATCGGAGATGCGGTGAGGGCATCTGTAAGACGAGCCTGGAACTTGGCATTTTTCTCTTTTGATTCTGCCTGCAGAGATGTTACCCATGTCGGGTCTGCCTGCATGGTCTTGCCTTTAAGACCTGCGAGAATTGCGTCAAGCGACAGATTCATGTCACCTACAACCGGTGCTGCGACAGGCACATTGCGGTCAATTTCGGTAGGCTCAACATCAAGCTGAATGAATTTGACATCAGGATTCCATTTTCCGCGGCCGAAACTGAGCATCCAGTTGATTCGTGCACCGATAACCATCACAACGTCTGCCTGCTCCATAATTGTTGAGCGGCAGGAAAGAGCACTGAGTGGACCATTGTCAGGAAGTACACCCTTAGCCATTGACATTGCAAGATAAGGAATCTTATATGTGTCAACAAGTTCTTTGATTTTGTCTTCTGCCTGTGCGTAAGCGCACCCTTGCCAAGAAGAATTGCCGGACGTTTCGCCGAGGTGAGGATATCAACTGCGCGAGATACTGCATCTGCATTCGGAGCTACTTCGCTGTAGATATCAACGGGATCATAGAATAGCTTCTCTGCATCTTCACGATTCATGATTTCTGCGAGGGCAGGGGTTGTCATGTCAATATAAACACCACCGGGACGACCACTCACAGCCGCACGGTAAGCTCTTGCTACTGCGGAGGGTATATCCTTAGCGTATGAGCAACGGAAAGCTGCTTTTACAAAGGGGCGGGCTGAATTGAGCTGATCCAGCTGCTCGTATGTGCCCATATCCATATCAACCATTGTGGGGTCTGACGCACCTGATATCTGAATCATAGGATAGCAGTTAACAGTAGCGTTTGTTGTTGCGGTCAATCCGTTGAGGAAGCCGAGTGATGATACAGTAAGGAGCACGCCCGGAGTTTTGGTAAGAAATCCGTGGGTTGCCGCTGCCATACCTGCTTGCTGCTCAAAGCGGAAGCCATAATAGTTCATGCCGATTTTCTGCATTGCGTATGCAACTTCGGTTACAGGAATACCTACAAGCCCGTAAACATCATTGATTCCGACGCGACGAAGAGCCTCTGCGAGAATATACATACCGGTCACCTGCTCCGGAAATTGGGGCTTGGCGGCGGGAGTTGTTGTAGTAGTAGCCATAATTGTGATTTTTTTAATAGTTGAATGTTTCTTGAATTTTGGTAAATAAATGCAGCGGAACGGAGTCCGGTTTCCAGTACCCCCGCTCCGCTGTTTCTGTTATATTTTTAATATGCTTCCGTCAATTACATCTGACCTGATGCAAGAGGCTCTGTTGTGCCGTTCTTGGCAAATGCTGCCTGCTGCTCAGCTGTGTAACCGAGTGATGTGAGCACCTCTGCGGTGTTTCCGCCCAATGTAGGTGCGGGACCGTATGTAGGCTGATAGTTGCTCATGGTGAACGGACATCCTACAGTTACGAACTCACCGATTTCACCACCCTGGTTGATGCGCACGAGTGTGTTGCCATCGTAAAGCGATTCATCGCTCATAACCTCCTTGGTTGAAAGTACGGGACCTACAGGCACACCTGCCTTGCCAAGGATTTCAGTAACCTCAAATTTGGTCTTGTCAGCTGTCCAGGCGCCGATACGCTGGTAAATTTCCTGTTTGTGGCGGTCACGCGCGTCGGCTGTGTTGAAGTCGGGGTTGGTGAGCCAGTCCTGGAAGCCCATTGCGTTGCAGGCAAGTTCAAAGTCTTTGGCACCACGCTGAAGAATGATGTAAACATAGTTGTTGGCATCAACTTCGCTGTCCATATCGCCTGCGGGTTTACATTTATATGTCCATCCGAGAACGCCACCACCTTCAATGTTACCTGAACGGGGAACGCAATCGCCGAATTTGCCGTCAGGATACTGCGGGAACTGTGTCAGATAGCCGATCTTGTCAAGTGTCAGCTGGTCACGGGTCTTGATACGGCAGAGGTTAAGACATG
>JAIDQW010000360.1:9234-19856 GCA_029062075.1 Paramuribaculum sp. | reverse complement strand
ATTACTGCCCCGTTATTCCGGCTGCAAGGCGATTGAGTAATGAGAAGACGGTTTTCGGCGTGCTGGAGATACCGGCCGATTATGCCAGGAAGATTGGTCGCGGCGAGCAGACTCAGGTTACATATTATGCCGATATGAGCCTGTTGCTGCGCTATCGTGCCGCACTCGGAGCTCTCACGGATGTGCAGTTGAGCTTAGGTGACAATATCCGTGGCGAGACAATCGATAATCTCGGTTTAGTGGCTCAAAGTCTGGGCGGAAATTCAATTAGTAATGACGCGGTATTTACCGGCGACCCCACTCAGGGTTTTGCTTCGTTTATTATTCCGGGTATAATAGTGCTTATATTGCAGCAGAGCATGGTACTGGGAATAACGATGATAGCCGGTGGAGTGAGTGAGCGCAGGCGCCGTAACCGGGGGTATGATCCGATGAGCGTGCAGGCTCCTGCAGGTGCTACCATTATTGGCAAGACATTGTGCTATCTGGTGTGCTATATCCCCATGACTCTCTATGTTCTTCATATAGTGCCGATGATGTTCTCGCTGCCGCATGTGGGCAGTATCTGGCACAGCTTCACATTCATATTGCCGCTGCTGCTTGCAAGCGCGATGCTCGGTCAGTTTATCGGTGTGTTCGTGACCGAGCGAGAGAGTTCCATGCTTGTTGTGGTGTTTACCTCAGTGGTGTTCCTCTTTTTGAGCGGACTCACTTGGCCACGCTACGCGATGAGCCCGTTCTGGACACTTGTCAGTGATGCCATCCCCGCCACATGGGGCGTTGAAGGCTTTATCCGGATAAACAGTAATGGAGCCACCCTTGCCGAGGAGTCGCATCCTTACACCATGCTGTGGATACTCACGGGAGTTTATTTTGTGGCTGCCTATATTATGCACCGGATAGGTTTTGGCAAAAAAAAGGCTGAAGCTTACGCTGACGGGGGCAAAATCTGAACTCTTTTTTGATTGTCACATTTATTGTGACTACCTTTGCAGAGTTATGGATAAGCAAGAGTTTGCATCGAGGGTGCATGATTGTGAAGAGAGAGTAACGGCTGTTGTGAAGCAGCTGGTTGATGAACGCTGTACCCGCTTGCCCCATGAAGGAAGAAATGGTGATGCGCCGCTGCCGAGCCACGATGATGTGAGTAAAATAATATCTCTTAGCCGCCGACTCGTATTTCCGGGTTTTTTCGGTGCTTCCGGAATATCTTATCATAATCTGGAATATTATGCCGGCATTGCCGTTGAGGAGCTATATAATTGCCTGAAGGTTCAGATAGCGGCAGGGCTTGCGTTTGGTGAGCCGGGCAACAGCCGAATCAAGGAAAAGGCGCGGCTCATGGCTCTTGAGTTTGTGGAGCAGTTGCCTGATTTGAGGCGGGTGCTGTTTTCCGACGCCCATGCAACTTTTGTAGGAGACCCGGCGGCAACCTCGGTTGATGAGGTGATATTCTGCTATCCGGGTATAAGAGCCACGGTAAATTATCGCATAGCCCATATTCTTCAGCTGCTTGGAGTTCCTGTCATTCCCCGAATGATAAGTGAGCAGGCTCACCGTGATACCGGTATCGACATTCATCCTGCGGCTTCCATCGGCGAGGGTTTCGTGATTGACCATGGCACGGGCGTCGTTGTGGGTGCCACCTCAATAATTGGCAATAATGTAAAATTATATCAGGGTGTTACTCTTGGTGCAAAGAGTTTTGACCGTGATGAAAATAACAATCCGGTAAAAGGGGTGCCCAGACATCCTATTATAGGTAATGATGTGATTATTTATGCCAACAGCACAGTGCTGGGCAGAATAACCATTGGCGACGGTGCCATTATCGGAGGTAACCTTTGGGTGACAGAAGATGTAGGCGCCGGAGAAAAACTTGTACAGGCGCGTCCCGACAATATTTTAAGATTCAAATAATATTTCCCGAAACTGTGATGGAAGAGAATTTCAAGTTTGAGATGGTAGCCAAGACTTTTCACGGTCTTGAGGAAGTGCTGGCAGAGGAACTGCGCGGCTTGGGTGCGATAAATGTGGAGCCAGGGCGCAGAATGGTGTCCTTTGAGGGTGATAAAGCTCTGCTGTACAGAGCCAATATGTGCTGCCGCACGGCTCTTCGCATACTCAAACCAATATATAAATTCGTTGCCCATGATGCTGATGACCTTTATGAGATGGTGAAGGAATTCGACTGGACACAAGTGCTTTCGCTGGACAAGACATTCTCGCTTGACACAGTGAGCAATTCTGACGAGTTTACACATTCACGATATGTTACTTATCGCGTAAAGGATGCGATTGTGGATTTTTTCAAGGATCGTTTCGGTGCTGACAAACGTCCCGGTGTGAGGCTTCAGGATGCAGATGTGATGATAAATGTCCACATCTCCGGTGAACGTGTCACTCTTTCACTTGATTCGTCCGGCGAGTCCCTGCACAAGCGCGGTTATCGCGTAGCTCAGACAGAAGCACCGATAAATGAGGTGCTTGCAGCCGGAATAATCCTTAAAAGTGGCTGGAGGGGCGATTGCCCGTTTGTTGATCCCATGTGTGGTTCCGGTACTTTCCTGATTGAGGCGGCTCTTATCGGTGCAGGTATAATGCCCGGTATCTACCGCAAGAGGTTTGCTTTTGAGTCATGGAAAGATTTTGATGCTGAGCTGTTTGACAGTATCTATAACGATGAGTCGGAAGAGAAAGACCTTAAACAGTGTATATATGGATGTGACATCTCCCCCAAAGCGGTTGCTATTGCTGAGAAAAATATCAAGCAGGCAGGTGTGGGTAAGTACATCAACCTGAAGGTGAAGCCTATATCTCAATGGGAGGAGGCTCCGGAAGACGGTATTCTTGTAACCAATCCTCCTTATGGAGAACGAATCGGTTCGGAAGATATGGAGGGATTGTACCGCACTATAGGCACCAAACTAAAAAGGGTGTTCACCGGATACCATGCATGGATAATAGGCTACCGTGAGGAATACTTCAACTGCATAGGTCTCTCACCCTCGGTAAAGGAAACTATTTATAATGGCGCGCTTGAATGTGAGCTAAGGGAATATATCATATTTGACGGTGACTATGAGAGCTTCCGCAAGTCGGGCCGTTCACTCCGTGAGAGCGATGGCCGCGGTGACAGAAAGCTTAAAGGGCCGAGGAGAATGACCGATGAGGAGTGGAAGCGTGATGCCCGTAAGAAAGGTTTCGGAGGCAAGGAATCTCACTCAGAGGGAAATTTCAGGAAGCGCACGGCTAATGATTCGCGCAAAGTTGAACGTCATAACCGTCTGGAGGATAATTACCGTCCTAAAAAAGGCAGGTTTGCGCAGCGTGAACAGGAACAGCAGGATAGCGAGAATCCGTTTGCACACCGCAGAAACGAGTCTGCCCTGAATCAGATTGTTGGTAAACAGCCTTCGCTCCCTCCTGTAGAGGGCGGGTTGATGATGCGTAGTCGTAAAGGTTGGAAAAAGAAATAATATTTAGCTATGAATATACTATTACTTGGTAGCGGAGGCAGAGAATCCGCGCTTGCCTGGAAAATGGCTCAGAGCTCTAAGCTTGACAAACTGTTTATTGCTCCCGGAAACGGTGGGACATCACAATTTGGAACAAATGTGGCAATTTCTCCGCTTGACTTTCCTGCTATAGAAAAGTTTGTGAATGAAAATGCTATCGATATGATAGTTGCGGGCAACGAGGATCCTCTTGTAGCGGGTATTTATGACTATTTCGAGGGTAAGCCGGTCAAAGTGTGCGGTCCATCCAAGACGGGAGCCGCTCTTGAGGGGAGCAAGGATTTTGCCAAGCGCTTCATGCAAGCTAACAATATTCCCACGGCAAGATACCGCTCGTTTACCGCTGAAACACTTGACGAGGGCAAGAAATTTCTTGCAACTCTCGAAGCTCCTTATGTGCTTAAGGCTGACGGGCTTGCTGCCGGAAAGGGTGTTCTCATTATAGATAATCTCGCAGATGCTGAAAAGGCTCTTGAGGAGATGCTGGGCGGAATGTTCGGCAAATCATCCGCAACAGTAGTTATCGAAGAGTTTCTGAGCGGAATAGAGTGCTCTGTTTTTGTTCTGACAGATGGCAACGGCGGCTACCGCATTCTCCCTGTTGCGAAAGATTACAAGCGTATCGGTGAGGGAGATACCGGACTGAATACCGGTGGTATGGGCGCGGTGAGTCCTGTGGTGTTTGCCGACAAGGTATTTATGGAAAAGGTTGAAAGCCGCATTATCAGACCTACGATAGAGGGTCTGAAAAAAGCCGGTATCACATATCGCGGGTTTATTTTCCTCGGGCTTATCAATGTTGGGGGTGAGCCGATGGTGATAGAATATAATGTGAGAATGGGTGATCCGGAAACAGAAGCTGTGATGCTCAGGGTTGATGCTGATCTTGTTGAGCTCCTTGAGGCTGCGGCTTCCGGCAATCTCGGCGATATCGAGCTCAGGCATAATCCGCAGCCTGCGGTTACAGTTATGATGGTTTCCGAAGGTTATCCCGGTTCATATCCTAAAGGCAGGGTGATTACCGGACTTGATGAGGTGACCGAAAGCATTCCGTTCCACGCAGGTACTGCTGTGAATGATAAAGGTCAGCTTGTTACCTCCGGCGGACGTGTGATTTCAGTAAGCTCAACCGGAAAGGATGTTGCCGAAGCTCTTGACAAGAGCTATGCGTCTATTGAAAAAATCAAATTTGACGGCAAGTATTCCCGCAGAGATATAGGACAGGATTTGCTGAAGCTGGCTGCGGAATCTTAAAGACCCCGACTGTGTGAAGCGCACGGAGAAAAGAATAACCGCTGTGATTAAGTCGCGTGGATTCACGTGGCTGATGATACTTGCGTCTCTGGCTATGGGCTGGATAGCTTATATGTCAGGAATGTATGTTGAAAATATCGCATCCGGGGGCATGTGGCTGCCGGATTTCGACAGTATTGTCAGCAGCAGGATTTTATCCGCATATATAGCCGTGGCAGGTATTGGTGCCTGTTGCATCATCATGGCGGCTATGAATAAGGTTTATAACGTGTTGAGAACAGTATCGCTGATGTTTGTGGGACTGTTCACCGTTATAGTAGCAGGTACACCGGAATTGTATGTGTCGCTTGACACCGGAGTTATTCTTGCACTTGTGATTCTTCTCTGCGTAATGCTGCTCTACTCATTGTATCTTTCTCCTCTGCGCACACGCAGAATCTTCCTGATATTTTTCCTTCTGGCGTGCGGTGTGCTGTTTGATTACTCATTCGTGCCATTCATTCCTGTATTTTTCATAGGTATGAGTCAGATGAGATGCCTGAACTTCCGCACATTCATCGCGGCTCTGATAGGGCTTGTAACTCCTCTGTGGATTCTCTGGGGGTTCGGACTGTTGAATTTGAGAGAATTCCAGTTGCCGAATCCCTACGCTCTCTACAATCTTTTTCTGGCGTAGGAGGATATGGCTACATTCTCATGCATAGGACTGACTTTGGGGGTGGGGCTTATTCTCGGGTGTTGTAATCTTATGAAAATGATAGCCTTTAATGCACGGAACAGAGCGTTTACCGGAGTATGGAGTCTTATGGGTATAGTAACAGGTACATTGTGCATTGTTGATTTTACCAATATCTGGGCTTATGTGCCGCTGCTCGATGTTTGTGTCGCATTTCAGGCAGGGTTATTCATGCGTTTGTTTGAATCAAAGCGTGCATACATCGTGATGCTTCTGATTCTTGGACTCTACATAGGTTGTTTTGTATGGAATCTCGCGGTATTAAAATAATAGTTGAGAAAAACATACCTTTTTTCAAGGGACTGCTTGACGATGTGGCTGAGATAGAGTATCTTGCCCCGGGGGATATCACAGCCGAGGCGGTTAAAGATATTGATGCGATAGTTACTCGCACCCGCACAAGATGCGATAAGAATTTGCTTGACGGCAGCAGGTGTTCCCTCATAGCAAGTGCCACCATTGGTCTTGACCATGTGGATGTGGATTGGTGTGAGAAAAACGGAATAGAAGTGAAGAATGCTCCGGGATGCAATGCTCCCGCTGTGGCGCAGTATGTCTTTGCCTCTCTCCTCTCTCTTGGTATAGATCTCACAGGTAAATGCCTTGGGGTTATAGGTGCCGGCAATGTAGGAAAAATTGTGGCTGGCTGGGGCCGACAGCTGGGGATGAGGGTGCTTGTAAATGACCCGCCGAGAGCGCTTGCTGAGGGATACGGTGAATTTGTGAGTCTTGAAACCATTGCTGCTGAGGCGGATGTTATTACTTTCCACACACCATATACCAAAAACTCACCTTTTGCCACTCATCACCTGCTGGATTCGCGGTTTGTTGACAGCCTACAGCGAAAACCGGTAGTGATAAATTCAGCAAGAGGAGGGGTCACTGATACTCAGGCTCTTATAAATGGAGTTGCTTCCGGTAAAATTTCCCGCCTGATAATAGACTGCTGGGAATGTGAGCCGGAAATTTCCAGGCAATTGCTTGATATAGCGGATATTGCAACACCGCATATAGCCGGCTACTCCCTTCAGGGTAAGCTCAGGGCATCTTACACCGCTGCGCGTGTAGTAGCCGGAAAGTTTAACTTGAAAATGAAACCGGTGCCGGAAATGCAGTATCTGCCGGACAAGGTTACAGCTCAGGATATAAAAGAATCATACGATCCGGTCAAGGATACAGTAGCTTTGAAAAATTCACCGGAAAAGTTTGAATCGCTGCGAAATAACTATCAGTTGCGCACAGAGGTTCTTTTCCCGGATTACAATAAAACAGTTAATTAATCTCAGGTGTTATTATTTAATTGACTAATACTTGGTTATGAACAATAATATAAGTGATTCAATTCGTTATGTAGGTGTAAATGACACAGATATCCAGTTTTTTGAGAACCAGTATCCTGTGCCAAAGGGTATATCTTATAACTCCTATCTTCTGAAAGATTCGAAAATAGTACTTTTTGACACTGTTGAGAGTGACTTCGGGGATGAATGGCTTGCAAAAATTTGTCTGGAACTGGGTGACCGTAAACCTGATTTTCTTGTGGTGCATCACATGGAGCCTGACCACTCTTCGAACATAACACGCGCAATGAACGAGTTCCCTGACATGAAGTTGGTGGCTACACGCCAGGCGGTGAATATGTTACCCCAGTTTTTTGGAGATTACGATTTTGAAGGTCGCACAATGGTGGTGAAGGATGGTGACACTCTTTCAACCGGAGAGCATGAACTGGCTTTTTTCACGGCTCCTATGGTTCACTGGCCGGAGGTGCTTGTAAGCTATGAGAAGACTGAAAAAGTGATATTTTCAGCGGATGCGTTTGGAAAATTCGGCTCCACGGAGTATGATGATGACTGGTTGGACGAAGGCAGGAGGTACTATATTAATATCGTAGGGAAATATGGAGCCCAGACTCAGAGTCTGTTAAAAAAACTCTCTCAGTTTGATATTAGTGTTATTGCGCCTCTGCATGGGCCAGTACTTAAAGAGAATCTCGGTAAATATGTGGCTCTTTATGATACCTGGAGCAGTTATGAGCCTGAAACGAAGGGTGTTCTGGTTGCTTATGCATCGGTTTACGGTGGCACAAAAGAGTGCGCTCTGGAATTTGCCGACATGTTGCGAGCTAAAGGAGTTGAAAATGTGATGACATACGATTTGTGTCGTCAGGAATTGTCGGAAGCTATCAGTCAGGCTTTCAGAATGAGTACACTCGTTCTTGCATCGGTAACTTATGACGCATCATTGTTCCCGCCAATGCACCATTTTCTGCATCATCTGAAAATGAAGAATTTCCGCAACCGCAGGGTCGCTGTCATTGAAAACGGTTCCTGGGCTCCGGTAGCGGGCAAGCTTATGACAGAAGCTGTGAGCGCTCTTCCGGGAATGACTGTCATACCACCGATGATTACTATTAAGAGCAGGATGAATGAAGCTACCAGAGAGGCAATGAACCTGCTCGCAGATGCAATAGCCGCTGATGGCAAAGTTTCAGATTAATATTCTGGGATGCGGGTCGGCTACTCCCACGTTGCGCCATAACCCGTCATGTCAGGTGATAGATTTCCGCGATCGTTTGTTTATGATAGATTGCGGTGAGGGAGCACAGGTTGAGATGAGACGTATGAAGTTGAGCTATCAGCGTCTGTCTCATATATTTATCAGCCACCTTCATGGTGATCACTGTTTCGGTTTACCCGGGCTTTTATGCACTATGGGTCTGCATCAGAAGGGGGGTAAGGTTACGGTGTGTATGCCGCAGCAGGGGCTTGAACTGTTCCGCAGTTTTGTAAACTATTTCTGTAAGGAGACACCGTTTGATATTGAGTTTATAGCTGTGCCTAAAGAGGGCGGCATTGTTTATGAGGACCATGCGCTTACAGTAGAAGCTTTTCCCTTGTATCACAGAGTGCCCTGCTACGGATATATATTCAGAGAGAAGCCGAAACTGCGGCATATAAATGGTGAGACAGCTAAGTTTTACCAAGTGCCGGTGTATCTTATGAACGATATTAGAAACGGTGCAGATTTTGTAACTCCTTCCGGGGAGGTTATACCTAATAAATTGCTGACTACCGATGCTGATGCGGCAATAAGCTATGCTTACTGTTCCGATACGGTTTTTGACCATAGGGTCGCTGAGTCGGTCAGAGGTGTTGATGTTATTTACCACGAGACAACTTATGCGGATGACAATATCGACAAGGCTCTGGAACGCGGTCACTCAACCGCTCGTCAGGCAGCTATAATCGCCCGTGAGGCAGGTGCCCGCGAATTAATTATAGGTCATTACTCCAAGCGGTACAATGATGTGGAGGTGATGCTTCGTGAAGCAAAAGAGGAGTTTGACTGTGTTATAGCGGCCGATGAAGGCATGAAAATAGATTTATTATGAGCGAAGATGAAAAATTCATGCGCTTAGCCCTTGATGAGGCTAATATGGCGGCTGAGATGGATGAGGTGCCTATAGGAGCTGTCATAGTGTGTGACGGGAGGGTTATAGGTCGTGGTCATAATATGACAGAGACCCTCAATGATGTAACGGCCCATGCAGAGATGCAGGCAATTACAGCCGCCGAGGCAGCGATGGGCGGCAAATATCTGGATAAATGCACTCTCTATGTAACAGTAGAGCCATGCCTGATGTGTGCAGGAGCAATAGGCTGGAGCCAGCTGAAGCGAATAGTATATGGAGCAGGCGATTCCAAAAGGGGATACTCAACCTTTACGCAGACACCGTTTCACCCCAAAGCAACAGTAACATCGGGTGTTCTTGCAGAAGAATGTTCCGCGCTTATGAAAAGTTTTTTCGCGAAGAAACGCTGAATGCCGGCAAGTTATCCCTTACCGGTAATTATCTTTTTGATATCGTTGAGTTTAGTCAGAGCATCAATAGGGGTGAGATTGTTGATGTCTGTCTGAATTATCTCATTTCTTATCTGTGACAGAACCGGGTCATCAAGCTGGAAGAATGTCATCTGCATCTGTCCGGCACCTCCTTTTGAAATATTGTCCAGAGTTTTTTCTATAACCTCCTTGTTCTCTTTACGGTTAGCCCCTTCGAGCTGAGTCAGTACCTTATTTGCCCTGTCAACAATTGTGCGCGGCATCCCCGCGAGTTTAGCCACATGAATACCGAAGCTGTGCTCGCTTCCTCCGCGCACCAGTTTGCGGAGAAACACTATTTTACCGTCAATTTCGCTGACAGAGACATTATAATTCACAATACGGCTGAAATTCTTTTCCATTTCATTCAGCTCGTGATAGTGAGTGGCAAAAAGAGTTTTAGGGCGCAGGTCGGCAAACTCATGGATATATTCCACAATAGCCCATGCGATAGAGATACCGTCGTAGGTCGATGTGCCTCTTCCGAGCTCATCAAAAAGAATGAGCGACCGGGCACTCATATTGTTGAGAATAGAGGCGGCTTCGGTCATCTCTACCATAAACGTACTCTCACCGAGAGAGATATTATCGCTCGCACCCACACGGGTGAAAATCTTGTCAACAACACCTATTTTGGCACTCTGCGCAGCCACGAAGCATCCTATCTGAGCGAGGAGTACATTAAGTGCCGTCTGGCGCAACAGAGCCGATTTACCTGACATGTTCGGTCCGGTAATCATCATAATCTGAGTGCCGTTATTTGACAGACTCACGCTATTGGAGATGTAAGGTTCACCCGCAGGCAGCTGTTTCTCGATGACGGGATGGCGACCCTCCACAATTTCAATATCCAGCGAATCATCCACTACCGGTCTGTTATACTTATTTGCAATGGAAATCCTTGTAAATGAAAGAAGTACGTCCAGTCGGGCAACAAGCATCGCATTTTTCTGTATAGCGTGGATATATTTGGTGATCTCAGCTACGAGCGAGTTGTATATCCGTGTCTCAATAATCCCGATTTGCTCCTGTGCACCGAGGATTTTCTCTTCATATTCCTTCAACTCCTCAGTGATATATCTTTCTGCATTAACGAGGGTCTGCTTGCGAATCCATTCCGGCGGCACTTTGCTTTTGTGAGTATTAGTCACCTCAATGTAGTAACAGAAAACATTGTTATGGGGGATTTTGAGGCTTGAAATACCTGTAGCAACGCTTTCTCTCTCATT
>JAIDQW010000360.1:0-9224 GCA_029062075.1 Paramuribaculum sp. | reverse complement strand
CTCGCCTGAACCTTCATGAGGTAATCCTTACCGGAAAAAGCTATTTCGCGAAGTTCGTCAAGCTGGGCATCAACTCCGGATTTGATAACCGGACCGCGTCCAAGCGCTATAGGAGCGTCATCCACAATTGTGCTTTCAATCGCCTTAGCCGCATCCGAGCATGGATTCAGTCCGGCTCCAATAGATTCCACTCCGGCGTTCTGAGCCATCTCGCATATTTCCTTAATAGGCTTGACAGCTTTGAGAGCATTGCGCAGCTGCACAAGTTCTCTTGGCGAAACTCTGCCCACACCTATCTTGGATACGAGCCTCTCCATATCGCCCACCTGTTCCAGCCAGCTTTTAAGCTCTTCTCTCTCTTCGGGTTTACGGAAAAAATATTCCACAACATCGAGCCGGCGGTTTATCTCAGCAGTATCCTTAAGCGGAAAGAGAACCCAGCGCCTCAGGAGTCTCGCACCCATCGGGCTTATCGTGTCGTCAATCACATCAATAAGACTTTTGCCTTCACCGCCCATACTCTCCACAAGCTCAAGGTTGCGAACCGTGAATTTATCGAGTCGCACATACTTGTCCTCCTCTATTCTCGCCAGAGAGGAAATGTGTCCTATCTGGGTATGCTGTGTAATGTCCAGATAATGTAGAATTGCTCCTGCAGCAATCACCGCAGCCGGCATATCATTGATACCGAAACCTTTTAATGTTCCGGTTTCAAACTGCCTGAGCAATCTGTCTGTAGCAGCTTCAATAGTAAAAATCCAGTCGTCCAGTCCAGAAATGAGGCATTTGTAATTATAGAAGAGTTCCTCGAATTTTCTTTTGCGCTCGTTTTCAAAAAGTACCTCTTTAGGGGCAAAATTCACCAGCAGTTTCTCAATATAGTCAGGTTTTCCCTCTGCAGTGAGGAACTCTCCTGTAGATATATCCAGAAAGGCTACTCCCACCGGTCCGTTTCCGATATGCACCGCTGCAAGGAAATTATTCTGCTTGTGGTCAAGAATATTGTCATTAATGCTCACACCGGGAGTTACCAGTTCGGTGATTCCTCTCTTAACCAGTTTCTTGGTGAGTTTCGGATCTTCAAGCTGCTCGCATATCGCCACTCTCTTTCCTGCCCTGACAAGTTTCGGGAGATAAGTGTCAAGAGCGTGGTGCGGAAAGCCTGCGAGTTCTACAGTGGCTGCATATCCGTTAGCTCTTTTTGTGAGTGTTATACCAAGAATTTCTGAGGCAGTAATAGCGTCCTCGCTGAAAGTTTCATAAAAGTCACCCACTCTGAAAAGAAGCACAGCATCGGGATGCTTCTGCTTCATTTCAAAGTATTGCTTCATCAGCGGGGTTTCAACAATCTTCTTTGCCATAGGGAATGACTTATTCGTCAATTGAATAGTTGAGGAAATCAACAAATGGTTTTACCGATCTAAACATCTCCGCAGCTACAAGAGGCCAGTCGCTGTTGCGGTAGAACTTGGCATTTATCGGTGCGAAACGTCCATAATCCTTTCGTCGGAGCAGTTCAGCCTGCGGGTGGTTTCTGTCCCATCCTTTCGGCACTGTTTTCAGAGTGTCACCCACCCACACAGGGAAATTTTTTCTAAGTTCCGGATAATCAATTATTTCTGTAAATTCTTCTATGTTGTCAACTATCGCATGACGCAACTTTTTGAGAACAGGAGGTTCCGGGCACCAAATACCGGCGTATAATCCCTCATCGTTGCCTCCCCTGATACCGGTTTCTATATAGTAGCCGGCGCGGTCGGTTTTACGTCCCCAAGGCGATATTGCAGCAGAAAAATACAGTTTGAAAGGTGTTTTGTCCGGGCTGAAACGTGTGTCGCGGTATATTCTGTACGCGCAACTTTTCGCTGTTTGTCCTGCCAGTGCAGGTTCCCAGGCTGTCATGGCACCAATCAGGCGGTCAATATCATCAAGCCACAGAGCCCGAAGTTCCTCATACTCCTTTTTATGGTCGGCAAACCAAGGTCGGTTGTTGTTATCTTTCAGTTCTTCAAGAAAAGAGTGTAGTCTATCTATATAGCTCATTATCAATCAATCTTGCGAATAAATACAAGCCCGTGTGAATCTCCGGCATTTTCACTCCACTGCTCAACAACTGCCGTGAATGGAGTGCCAGCCTCAAAGGAGTCAACGCTGAAAGTATATTGAACCGGAGCTGAAGTCAAGGTATTGTCAGCAGCAACTTCGGCAATTTTCTCATTTCTCTTATAGATAGCCAGAGAGCCGAGATGAATTTTAGCGTCACCTTTGAGCGGGATGAAAGTAATTTCGTAGTTTCCGTTACCTGAAATCTTGCCGGTGGCATCGATATTCCAGTTTGCCGGTTTGGGCTGAATCTTCAAGGGATTCCACTCAGTGGCAAGTTGTCCGTACTGCTTGTATGCGGAATAATCCGGTGCATAATAAACAGGTAACGACACTTTTTTGCCGTCAACAACGGTTATTGCATGAAAATCTTGTTTGGAAGGTGCGTTCACCGGACTGCCATCGTATAGCGGTGAGTGAACGGTAGGATAAGTGCCATCCACGGTATAGCGTATCTGAGAGCCGGGCACAGAGGGGGCGAGGGTAAAATTTACTCCGGAAGGAGATTCACTCACAGAGGTCACTTCCGGTTCCGGGATACGGTAAACGGCACCTTTAGCGTCCATTTTGGCATAATGCTCTGCCAACCTGTTCTTGAACGCACTGAAATCTCGGTCGGATTCCTTCCCCCACGCGACTTCCGACACAGCCATCAGGCGTGGAAATGTCAGGTAGTCAATATAGTTTTCAGAACGGTTTTCGTTGAGCTGCGGCAATTCCTGAAGCACTGTGCCGTGAATAAACTGGTCGCTCCAGAGGCATCCCTGCACTCCGATAACAGTTGAGGAGTCGCTGTAGTCGTTCACCGGCATAGAGTAGCACTGTTCAAGTGAGATCGGTGGCATCCATGTCGCAGCCTTAATTTCGCCCGGAGTGGAGGATTCGGGAAAATCAAGGTACATGTGTGTGGCAGGAGTGAGAATGGCTTTATGTCCGTCAGGCATTGCCATGGTTGAGTCGCTTACGTTGTGCCAGATCAGTGCCACAACCGGAGTGTCAACCTTACCGCGAGTGATAATCTCTTCCCATCCGATAACCGTGCGGTTTTTCTCCGCCATCATCTTGGCGACCTCATTGGTTAGCCAGCCCTGAAGCTCCGAAGCTTTGGTCAGACCCTCCTTTTTCATAAGTGCCTGACAGTCGGGACACTCTTCCCAGCGGGTATAAACAGCTTCGTCACCACCTATATTAATATAATGTGAGGGGAATAGCTCTACCGTTTCGTCAAGAATATCGCGGAGAAACTTCATTGAACTCTCTTTGCCGACGCAAAGCAGGTCGCGGCTGATAAAGTGCTGGCGGGGGAGTTCATGCTGCAATCCTGTGCATGAGAGCCAGGGATATGCAACAATAGCCGACAGAATGTGGGCAGGAAACTCGATTTCGGGAATTATTTCAACATTACGAAGTCTTCCGTACTCGATTATCTCCTTGATATCTTCCTGTGTGTAATAACCGCCAAGCTTATTGTGCTCCGGTCCGGCGTATGCACCTACCTCTGTGAGACGAGGGTACTTCTTGCTTTCAAGTCTCCAGCCTGAATCATCGATGAGGTGAAACTGAAGCTTGTTCAGCTTGTACATAGCCATCATGTCAATGAAATGCTTCACATAATCCTTATCATGGAAATATCTTGCCACATCGAGCATCATTCCACGCCATGGGCGCTCCGGAGCATCGGTGATGCTTACACACGGCGCAGTCCATTCAACCCCCTTGACCGGGTGAGCCGAATAAACTTCAGAGGGGAGCAACTGGAGGAAAGATTGTATGCCATAGAAAACGCCGGCTGCATCTGCACCGGTAACGGTTACCACCTTCTGTGTGACGTCAAGCGTGTAACCTTCAGCATCCTTCACTTTGTCCGTATTAATGCCGAGTGTTATGGTAGCCTTGCCATTTTTCACAGGGATTGTCATGCCGGTAGAAGCTTCAAGAACGCCTTGGAGATACTCGGCATATTCCTTAGACGCCTCATCAAGATAACCTATTGAGGTGGTTTTAGACAGTCGGAATGATCCGGGATTCTCAACTACAGATTCCGGTGCCGGAATAACAGATATTTCAGCAACTCCGGCAAGAGGCACAAAACATAAAGCCGCTCCAAGGGCAATGTTTCTCAAAAAGCACGGTATTTTCATCAGGAAAAGAAAAATTGATATTTAAGTTGCAAATATAATGAAAAAAAGCGGAGAAGCCGTTCTGAGCAAAATGTTTTGGAAGCGTTAAAGATTTTTTTCTTTAATCGTTGGAATGATGGCTAATTTAATTTACTTTTGCAGAACGTATAAGCTCCGTTAATTCAAATTAACCGAAAAATAAATCTAAATTTCATTATCACTATGTGGTTAACATCCTCATCCATAGGAAGGAAGCTTGTGATGGCTATCACAGGAGCTTGCCTTATCCTATTCGTAACATTCCACTGTCTGATGAACGGTGTCGCGCTGTTCTGGCCTCAGGGCTATAACGCAGTGTGTGAATTTCTCGGTGCAAACTGGTATGCATTGGTAGCAACCGTGGGTCTTGCAGCTCTCGTTGTTATCCATATCATTTATGCAGTTTGGCTCACCCTCCAGAACCGTAAAGCTCGCGGTGCAGACCGTTACGCAGTGACCAGCCGCCCCAAGCAGGTTGAGTGGTCAAGCAAAAACATGCTTGTTCTCGGTATCGTTATTCTTGCGTTTCTTGTTGTTCACTTCATCCAGTTCTGGGCAAAGATGCAGCTTGCTGAAATTCTCGGCTGCGAGTATGAGGTGAACGGTGTTGAAGTTCCCCCGGCAGCAGGCACAATGTTTATCCAGCTTGCTTTCTCTCAGGTGTGGACTCCTATTGTTTATATAATCGGTTTCGTAGCCCTGTGGTTTCACATGAACCATGGCTTCTGGTCAATGTTCCAGAGCGCCGGTTGGGATAATGATATCTGGATCAAGCGTCTCAAATGTATCGGATGCTGGTGGACCACAATTGTGGTAGGTCTTTTCATCGCCCAGGCAATTGTGTTTACAGTCCGTGCAAACCGTGAGAACGCTTTTGAAACACAGCTTAAGGATTACTACGAGTGGAAAAGCGCAGCAAATGTGCTTGACACCGATGTGTTCAATGCCGGTGAACCGTTCAGCGAAGAAGCTTCTTGCAGCGAACAGGGCTGTGCAGGCGAACAGAACTGCGCAGGTGAGCAGGGTTGTGCAGGCGAGCAGAACTGCGCAGGTGAGCAGGGTTGTTCAGGCAAGCATGGCTGTGCAGACGCAGAGTGTGAAAACAATACTAACGAATAATTAACACAATCACAGATATGGCAGACTTAAAAAGTGTAGAGGGAATGATTGATTCAACCCCTATAATGAAGGATTACGCCGACATCGAATCCTCCAAGCTCCCCGAATATCAGATTGACTCTAAGGTGCCCGAAGGTCCTATCGCAGAAAAATGGACCAACTACAAGGCTCATCAGAAACTTGTCAATCCCGCCAACAAGCGCAATCTTGATGTGATTGTGGTAGGCACAGGTCTTGCAGGTGCATCAGCGGCATCAACCCTTGCCGAACTCGGCTTCAATGTGTCAAACTTCTGCATTCAGGATAGCCCCCGCCGCGCTCACTCTATCGCAGCTCAGGGCGGTATCAACGCAGCCAAGGATTACCAGAATGACGGTGACTCGGTTTATCGCCTGTTCTACGACACAGTTAAAGGCGGTGACTTCCGCAGCCGTGAGGCAAATGTTTACCGTCTGGCAGAAGTGTCAAACAATATAATCGACCAGTGCGTGCAGCAGGGTGTGCCTTTTGCCCGTGAATACGGCGGTCTTCTTGCAAACCGCTCATTCGGCGGTGCGCAGGTGAGCCGTACATTCTACGCTAAGGGTCAGACAGGTCAGCAGCTCCTTCTTGGTGCATACGCTTCACTCAACCGTCAGATTCAGAAAGGTCAGGTTAAGTCATACAACCGCCGCGAGATGCTTGACCTTGTTATTATTGACGGTCGTGCACGTGGTATTATCGTGCGTAACCTCGTAACCGGTGAGCTCGAACGCTATGCCGCTCACGCAGTTGTTCTCGCAACCGGAGGCTACGGACGCACATTCTTCCTTTCAACAAACGCTATGGGTTGTAACGGCTCTGCCGCTATCCAGGCATTTAAGAAAGGCGCTTACCTCTCTAATCTCGCTTTCACTCAGATTCACCCCACCTGTATCCCCGTTCATGGTGAGGATCAGTCCAAGCTCACACTTATGAGCGAATCTCTCCGTAACGACGGTCGTATATGGGTGCCCAAGAAAAAAGAAGATGCCGAGGCAATCCGCGCCGGCAAGAAAAAGCCGACCGATATTCCCGATGAGGACCGCGACTTCTATCTGGAACGCCGCTATCCCGCATTCGGTAACCTCTGCCCCCGCGATATCGCAAGCCGCGCAGCTAAAGAGCGTTGTGATGCAGGCTACGGTGTAGGAACCGGCAACGCTGTATATCTTGACTTCAAGTATGCTATCCAGCGTCTCGGTGCCGATGTTGTCCGCGACCGTTACGGCAACCTCTTCGATATGTATCAGATGATTTCTGATGACAATCCCTACGAAACACCGATGATGATCTTCCCCGCCAGCCACTACACAATGGGCGGTATCTGGGTTGACTACGAGCTCCAGACCTCAATCAAGGGTCTCTTCGCAATCGGTGAGTGTAACTTCTCTGACCACGGTGCAAACCGTCTCGGTGCTTCAGCACTCATGCAGGGTCTTGCCGACGGTTACTTCGTTCTGCCTTACACAATGCAGAACTATCTGAGCGACCAGATCAAGGTGCCTCATTTCACCACCGATACCCCGGAGTTTGACAAAGCTCAGAAGGATGTTGAGGACCGTATTGCAAAACTCATGGCTATCAAGGGTACAAAGAGCCCCGATGAAATTCACAAGCGTCTCGGTCATGTGATGTGGAACCTCGTTGGTATGGGCCGCACACTCCAGACCCTCGTTCAGGCACTCGAAGAGCTTGAAGATGTTCGCAAGGAGTTCTACAATGACCTACGCATCGTAGGTAGCGCTAACGATCTCAACACCGAACTCGAAAAGGCGCTTCGTCTTGAGGACTTCCTCGTTATGGCTAAGATGATGGCTATTGATGCTCTCCACCGTAACGAAAGCTGTGGCGCTCACTTCCGTGAGGAGTATCAGACAGCTGACGGCGAAGCCAAGCGTGACGATGAACACTATATGTATGTGAGCTGCTGGAAATACACCGGCGACAATGAGAAACCGGTGCTCCTCAAAGAGCCTCTCAAATATGAAGCTATCCAGGTGCAGACACGTAACTATAAGTCATAAACATTAAACCACGGGGTTGTGCCGGTGGAAAATCCGCCGGCAAAGCCTACCAAATAAAAATCATATCAAATGGAAACAACAATCAGCGTAAACCTGAAAATTTGGCGTCAACGTGGTCCTAAGGAAAAAGGCCAGTTCGCCACATATCACCTCGACAATGTGTCGACAGGCAGCAGCTTCCTCGAAATGCTTGACATGCTCAACCAGCAGCTTGTTGAAAAAGGAGAAGAGCCTGTTGTGTTTGACAGCGACTGCCGCGAAGGTATCTGCGGAATGTGCTCGCTCTATATCAACGGTCATCCCCACGGACCGGTGCAGGGCATAACAACCTGTCAGCTACACATGCGTAAGTTCAACGATGGCGACACTATCACAATCGAGCCTTGGCGTTCAGCAGCCTTCCCGGTGATTCGTGACCTAATGGTAAACCGCAATGCTTTTGACCAGATTCAGCAGGCGGGCGGTTATGTATCGTTCAACTGCGGCGGAGCTCCTGATGCAAATGCCACTCCAATTTCAAAAGAAGTTGCTGATGTGGCTATGGACTCTGCAACCTGTATTGGCTGCGGTGCTTGTGTGGCAGCTTGCAAAAACGGTTCAGCAATGCTCTTCGTGTCAGCTAAGGTGAGCCAGTTCGCACTTCTCCCCCAGGGACAGGTGGAGCGCAAGCGTCGTGCCCGCGCTATGGTCAAGAAAATGGATGAGCTCGGTTTCGGCAACTGCACCAACACCGGAGCTTGTGCGGCAGAATGCCCCAAAAACATTCCTCTGAGCAATATCGCGCGTCTCAACCGCGAATTTGTAAAAGCAAAATGCGCTGACTGATATCAGTTGCAATAAATATCTTAACGGAGAGGCGTGACCAAACAAACGGTCACGCCTCTCTTGCATATTAAATGGATAGAGATGTGGGTCGATTGTTTAACCATTTTTAATACAGGGGATTAAATAAACCTTGCCGTAATTCGTTTATTTTGCAACACATTGGACTAATTGTGTGATGTTCACACAGATTTTGCAATAGAGAAGTAAAATGGGATTAATTAAGATATTAAAAGCTGTAGTTGTAGTTTTTTTTGCAGGATTGGGATTATCAGTATCATTCTCAGTCAGTGCCCAAGAGAAAGGATTTGCATTAGACGGAAGTCACGTGCAGGTTCACGCTTCGAAAGAGGACTATGGTAAGGAGAATCTGTCAGGTGTAAACAAGCATAACCTCGAATTCTGGTACATAGTAAAAGATTTGAATGCCAAGGACTGGAATGTGATTCTGACCTATCCTCGCTCTAAAGAGGGTGAGGTGGAATTAACCACTGACGAAATCCCGGAAATAGCTGCATATTATCCCTGGGGTGGCTGGGCAGGTATTATTCATAATGACCAGCTCTTCTATTTAAGTAAATTTGTACCCACATTTTCAGAACGGTATGGCGATTATGGTGATTATGATTTGTTTCACTCAGCCCTGTCTGTAATGACCTCCACATATCTTACCCGCGACGGAGTTATTCATAGAGCGACAGTGGATAAGATAGGCGACTATGCTATGGCGGAGACCGATATTCATGTCATAGACGTTATATTGTACAGTGATGACAACGGCGGGGAAGACCCCGATCTGGAATTCGGTGACTATGTGTTTTACAACTGTACCAATTTCATAGGTATTCCTGAAGGATCGCCTTACAAAGTGATTCCTAATAATGTCACCCGGATTGGTAAAGGTATTTTCAAGGGGTGCTCCGCCATGACCAGAATGATTATCGGCGATAAGGTGGAGGTGATTCCGGAAGAGACC
>JAIDQW010000036.1 GCA_029062075.1 Paramuribaculum sp. | reverse complement strand
TAAGCCTGTGTTCAACTTGCTCTATACGACTTACAGCATATTTGATTTTATCAGCCGGCACACCAAGATTTACAGCTACAGCAACACAAGCAAGAATGTTTGAAATATTGCAATCGCCAATAAGTTTTGTTGTCAATCTAATCTCTGTATCCGGTCCTACGGCTGTAAAGGAGGTTCCTCTCTCAGAATATTCTATATCTTTTGCTACCCATTGTACACCATCAGTGTTTGACACTGCATATCTTATACATTTACAATTGGAAACTTCGCTTTCTGCAATTTTAGGGAAGTCATTATTTATCACTGCAAGTCCGTCTGAGGGAAGTGAATCTATCAGTTCAAACTTAGTGCGCTGAACATTCTCTATACTCTTAAATGATTCAAGGTGCTGTTCTCCTACAGCAGTTACAATGCCGATAGTAGGATGAACCAGCTCACAAATCTCTTTTATATCTCCAATCTGCTTAGCCCCCATTTCAACGATAAACACCTGATCATAAGGTTTCAAATACTCTCTCACAGTGCGTATTACACCGAGAGTGGTATTATAACTGCCGGGGGTCATTGTAGTTTGAAAAGCCTCACTCAATATGCGGTGAAGATAGTGTTTAGTGCTTGTTTTTCCATAACTACCGGTAATACCAATTATTTTAAGCTGAGGCATAGAACGAAGAATATTTTCAGCATCGCGATAATATCCCCTGTTAATTCTCTTTTCAACCGGTTCCAGAAGCCAGACAGCTGAAATAATTATAATATGACTCGCACAATAGCAACCCACTGAGGCTACTGTTGCCGCAAAAAGACGGCTTATTTCATCTTTTCCAAAAATTATCGTAGCGACTCCTATTACAATAATAATCAGTATTGCGCATACAGAGTATATTCTTTTACTGCGAGGAGTCCACACAAGCGGCTTCTTGTACTTACGGCTCTGAAGATATATAACACTTCCACCCGCCCAAGCTGCCAAGATAGCCATTGACCATGTGCCATTAGAAAAACCGACCAAGCTAAGTAGAAAAACACACATTCCTGTCAAACGCACCCAAGAGGTTGAGTCGCCAGATGTTTTAAGCCACCTGTTATATCTTTCAATTCGGTACGAATTCTGCTGCATCATCATAAGATCACGCTTAAACTCGTACACAAGGTTGGTCAAAGTGATGATAAATATCAGCAGGAATACTATGAACAATAACATATCCTTTTCAATTAGTTTGATTTCAAGAAACTCTGTAAAACTGAAGAAAATCCCATCGGATTATCCAGAAAACTATAGTGACCGCAACCAGCAAAAGAGACTAATCCTGAATTTGGAATAAGACGATCCATTATACGCGCATCGCGCATAGGAGTTGCGGTATCCGCTTCCCCCCATATCAAGAGGGTTGGTGCTGATATATCGGGCATAAACTTACGCAAATCCTGGTCGACGCTTTTACTCAGTATTTGCTTCATCATAGGACTCGCTGCTGCATAATCGGCACTACCTCTTTTGGATCTGGCTTTATCAATGACCGGCTTAGCCTTTTCCTTACCAAGGCAAAAGTTCAGAACAGTCTTTAGAAGCTTGAATGTATAGACCTTATAGTAATATTTAATAGAGCGACGAGGCTTAACTCCGGCTGCATCAACAAGAACAAGCTTATCAACCTTATTTCTGCTGGCATAAAGGATTCCAATTCTTCCGCCATAAGAGTGACCAATTAAACTCGGCTTTTCAAGTCCTAACCGAGAAACGAACTCTTCCACGGCTGCAGTGTACTCCTCTACCCCCCACACATCTTTGGGCTCGGGACTACTTCCGTGACCAGGGAGGTCCAGATTATAAACCGTATGTGTTTTTGATGCAACTGCTGCAATACTTGCTACAGTGGAAGAGTTACAGCCCCATCCATGCATAAGAATCAGCGGTTTACCACAGCCTGTTACATCATAAACTATTTTAGTTCCGCAAACTTCTATAGACTCTGCGCTCATTTTTTCTTATTAATTATGCAAAGTTACTCCTTTTTTATTATTTATCAGTGCTAATATGAGTAAAAAGCCTTATTGAATGAACCGTTTTGGTGCATTTGGAGTTACCTCATTGAATTTTTTCTTACTTTTGCGTGAAATGAAAACAATAACATCAATATTACTAGTTTCTCCTCCATATATCTTTTCACTGGTGATTCTACTTGCCATCTGCTGGTTGACACTTGTGCCGAAACCTTTGCCGGATAGTGACTTTCAACTTTTTCCCGGTGCAGATAAAGTGGCTCACTTCATAATGTTTGGTGCATTTTCCGGTGCTTTATTCATAGATATGATGCGCGCAGAGAAGAAGAGAAAACCATATTTATGCGCTTTATTTGCTGCCGGCATATCTATTGCGCTTGGGGCTTCTGTTGAGTATCTTCAAGAAGCAATGTGTATGGGGAGAAGCTCTGAGCCGGGAGATGTTATTGCTGACTCATTGGGTGCGGTTTGTGCTTCATTATTGTTTTTTATCGTTGATAAAAATTATTTCCGGAGATCTTTGACTGAATGTAAAAAATGTGACTCTGAAGATTATTCCAGAATTGATAGGCTTAAGAATATTTATATCAAGTCTTTTCCGGAAGCTGAAAGGAGAGATTGGAATGATATCATATCCCGGTCAAGGAGTGAAAACAGCCCCATGAATATGACTATGGTGATACTTGATGGTGCTCCAGTAGGATTTATCACCTCATGGGATCTGAAAAATTCTGTGTATATTGAACACTTTGTAATAGACCCGGCTTTAAGAAACAGAGGTATTGGTGCCAAAGCTCTTAAGCGTTTCTGTGATGATTATGCCAAACCGGTTGTTCTTGAAGCAGAACCAGAGTCGCTTGGAGAGGATGCAAAAAGACGAATAAAGTTTTACAAAAGACTTGGCTTCTATGCTTTCAGTGATTTCAACTATATTCAACCACCCTATAAGAAAGGTTTACCGTCTGTACCTCTGATTTTGCTGAGCTCCTCTAAAACTCTGAATCCGGAAGAAATATCTTCAGAACTTCACAGAACTGTTTATGAACAAGATTAATATTGCAATAATTTCTACTGTTGTTCTGCTATCTGCGGGTTGCACCCAAAAGCGAGCTAATGCAGTAAATGAAAATGGCAAAAAAACTGTAAGTGTAAGCATCGAACCTCAAAAATGGATTCTTGAGCAAATAAGTGGAGATAAATTAAATGTCATAAGTCTTCTACCGGGAGATGCGAACCCGGAAAACTTCGATCCTCCGATGTCCACCCTCAAGAATGCATCTGAATCCTCTCTATATATGCAAATGGGTCATCTGCCTTGGGAAAATAGCATTATTGAAAGAATTGCGGAGTCAAATCCGGAAATCAAAGTGATTGATACATCAACCGGTATAGATTTAATTTATGGTACTCATGACCATGCCCACAATCATGCCCATGAAAATGATGGTATTGATCCTCATACTTGGACATCGATAAAAAACGCCAAGATTATAGCATCAAATATGTATCAAGCTTTAGTTGATATAGACAGCGTTAATATTGATTATTATTCAAAACGTTATGAACTATTGACACTAAAACTTGATTCACTGGATAATGAATTTACACGACGTCTTTTACCTATTAAGGGAAAATCTGTGATTGTGTGGCATCCTTCGTTAAGCTATTTTGCACGTGACTATGGTATCAATCAGATAGCAATCGGGATGGAGAATAAAGAAGCTACCCCAAAAGGTTTGCAAAAGAAGATGGAAATGGCTGCTGCATATAATCCCTTAGTCTTTTTTGTACAGCCCGAAATGGATGGAGCTAAGAGCGAAGCTGTTGTAAAACAATCCGGAGCCAAGAAAATTGTTATCCAACCGCTTGCCTATGACTGGTTGGGTGAAATAGAAAAAATAACCGATAGCCTTACTGATTCAATCAACTGATGGACAATATCATATCTTTATCTGAAGTGGAGATGATACGTGAGAATAAAGTTATTCTCAGTGATATTAATCTTAGTATAAACAAAGGTGATTTTCTTGCTATAACCGGCCCTAATGGCGGAGGCAAAACAACCTTATTAAGAATAATATTAAAGTTACTTAAACCATCATCAGGAAGTATTAGCTATTTTACTAATGGTAAGGAAGTTGAAAGATTATCCATCGGTTATCTTCCTCAGAAAAACAGAATAGACCCAAAGTTTCCCATTACAGTGCGTCAGGTGATATCATCGGGTCTTATGGGAGTGCGCAATATCAACAAAAATGTGCTAAATGAAGAAACCGACCGCATTCTAAAAGTAGTAGAACTTGAGAATAAAGCCAATTCGCCTATTGGAGCTCTCAGTGGTGGACAATTGCAGAGAACCCTTTTGGGAAGAGCAATTATTGCTCCGCATGATGTGCTTGTGCTTGACGAACCTCTAAGCTATATTGACAAAAAATTCGAAGATAAGATATATAATATTATAAGCGGCTTAGCTAAAGACACAACAGTACTGTTAGTAAGCCATGAAATGACAAAATTTGCTGAAATGGCAAACAGACATCTTATAGTAGATCATTCCATCACTCAATGTCATTCAGCAAGTCACCTGATTCATTGTGACTGTTGCTGATTTATTTTCTACGGATGATTTTGCCCGACTCGGTTCTTTCAAATTTTTCAACTGTGATTATATCCTTAGGGATAAGTTTTTGGTCTAAAATTTCCGATTCTTTAGCTCTAAATTCTTCTTTGTCAAAATCCGTGCCTTCAACGAACAGAATTATTTCGCTCCCCCACTTTTCAGAAGGACGCGAACTTATATAGAATGCCCTATTTCCCATAAGAGCATACAATTTCTTTTCTATGGCCTCAGGATAGACTTTTATTCCACCGGTATTAATTACATTATCCACTCTTCCTAACCATCGAAAACGGTTAGGTGAAATCAAAGAAACGCAGTCATTGGTAACAATTCTATGATATGAAGCATCCTCTGATTTGATTACAAGACAGGAGCGGCTATCAACATCAAATTCGATTCCGGGTAAAGCTGTGTAGTAATCGTCCGCGCCTATTCTTCTTAGTGCTACATGAGACGCTGTCTCAGTCATTCCATAGGTCGCATATACTGGAA
>JAIDQW010000359.1 GCA_029062075.1 Paramuribaculum sp. | reverse complement strand
GCATAGATATAGCTGAGTCGGAGTTCAAAAAAAGTATCCATGAGAATTCAGAACTACGTGATGCGTACCGCGAATGGTGTCATGAGGTAGGTAGTACCGAGAAACGAGGTTTTTATGATTACGCTGAAGAGTATCTCGATTCTCAGGATGATGTGTGGAACACCTTAAATGATATGGATGAATAATGTGAGATTTCCTGCGGAGTGGGAAAAAGATTGTGCCATTCTTGTGGCTATGCCGCATGAAAATACTGATTGGCATTATATTATTGACGAAGTAACTGAGTGTTATATAAATCTTATAAAAGCCTTTGCCAAAAAAGGAATCACAACCATTGTTGTTTCCCCTGATTCTAACAAAACACGCAATATTCTAAGGGATATAGAGCAGTCAAAAGTAATATATTTTGATGCGGATACTAATGATACCTGGACCCGTGATTATGGTCCTCTCACAATAGAGAAGAACGGTAAACTTACCGTTGAGGACTTCAAATTCAATGGATGGGGCTTGAAATTTGCTGCCTGTCACGATAACCTTGTAACAGGTAAACTATGCCAATCTTGCCTGATAACAGCACCCAGAGATAATCGGTTAGGATTTGTTCTTGAGGGTGGCTCACTTGAATCTGACGGTAATGGAACTCTTCTCACTACTGCCCGGTGCCTTGAGTCACCGAATAGAAACGGAGATTTGTCAAGAGAACAAATAGAGTCAAGACTCGCTGAATGGCTTGGTATCAAAAAATTTCTATGGCTTGAATATGGTGCTCTGGAAGGTGATGACACCGACAGCCATATTGATACCTTGGCAAGAATTGCACCTTATGATACAATTATATATACAGGGTGTAATGATAAGAATGATTCTCACTTTGATGAACTTAACAAGATGAAGCTTGAACTCGAGGCTTTTGTTACACGGAATGGTAACAAGTTCAATCTTGTTGAATTACCTCTACCCTCACCTATTTATGATGAAGACGGCATGAGGCTTCCCGCCACATACGCCAACTATCTTGTAACTCCTCAGGCAATTTTTATGCCGGTTTACAATCAGATTCTCAACGATAGAACAGCCAAGGGTATTCTCGAAGCTGTATTTGAAAAAGAAGTTATAACTGTGGATTGTACTCCACTTATCAAACAGCATGGTTCACTCCATTGTGCAACCATGCAAATACCAATAGAAGCGTTATGTCTATAAAGTCAGATTTTTTACCTGTAGGTATTATTCAACAGAGTAAAACCGATGATATTCGGAAGAATAGATTGAAACTTGCCGATGCAGCTCGCAAACTTGCCGGTGAGGGAGCAAAACTGATTGTAAACCAGGAGCTTCACGATTCTCTGTATTTCTGTCAGACAGAAAACACCGATGAGTTTGACCTTGCTGTGAGTATTGTGGATGAGTTCACCGGCTTTTATTCACAACTTGCCAAAGAACTGGGAGTTGTTCTTGTGACGTCACTTTTTGAAAAAAGAGCCCCCGGTTTATATCACAACACAGCTATAGTTTTTGATTCTGATGTCTGTGTCGCGGGTAAGTATCGCAAAATGCATATTCCCGATGATCCCGCATATTACGAAAAATTTTATTTCACCCCCGGAGACCTCGGTTTTGAACCGATAGATACTTCTGTCGGTAAACTTGGTGTTCTAGTGTGCTGGGATCAATGGTACCCCGAGGCTGCAAGAATTATGGCACTTAAGGGAGCACAAATTTTAATTTACCCAACTGCTATTGGATGGGAATCAACTGATACTACTGATGAGAAAGAACGTCAGAGAGAGGCATGGATTACTGTTCAAAGAGGACATGCGGTGGCAAACGGCATTCCCGTAGTAACTGTAAATAGGGTTGGTCATGAAGCAGATCCAAGTGGTGCCACTGGAGGTATTTCATTCTGGGGTACAAGTTTTGTAACCGGACCACAGGGTGAATTCCTCTATAAAGCTCCCGAAAATAAGGAGGCTGTGGAAATTGTGGACATAGACATGAAACGCAGCGAGAATGTGCGGCGATGGTGGCCGTTCTTTAGAGACAGACGTATTGACGCTTACTCTGAAATAACAAAAAGGTTTATCGATTGATAAACCTTTTTGTCTATAATTGCTTACATTACTTATTTAGCTATAGAACCGGGCAGTCTCCGCAAATTATATTGCGATGCCATAATCTCTCCATAGGCACCTGCGCTTCTCAAAGCGAGTAAATCACCTCTCCTAACTTGAGGCAGAACCGCATCTTCCTGAAATACATCGCTTGATTCACAAATTGGACCAACAACATCATATTTTTCAAGAACGCCATTAGATGAAAGATTATCTATCTTATGATACGCCTGATAAAGAGCGGGTCTGATTAAATCGGTCATACCGGCATCAACTATAGCAAACTGTTTTGTTGTTCCTTTCTTCACATATAGCACTTTGGTTATCAAGGAGCCACATTGAGCCACTATAGACCTGCCGAGTTCAAAATGAAGTTCCTGACCGGGTCGAAGATTGAGATTTTTTGAAAAAACCTCAAAATAGCTTTTGAAATCCGGTATCGGATTTTCATCGGGGTTGTCGTAATCAATACCGAGTCCCCCACCGACATTTATGGTTTTCAATCTCACCCCTTTTGCTTCAAGCTCGTTCTGCAGAGAATTGATTCTTTCACAAAGCACAGCAAAAGGAGTGTTGTCGGTTATCTGGGATCCGATGTGAAAATGAAGTCCGATAAGTTCTACACCTGTCAGTGCATTACACTTTTCAATCACTGAATCCAGTTGCTCTAAATTGATACCGAATTTATTTTCAGCAAGTCCGGTTGTTATATAATGGTGAGTGTGAGCATCAATGTTAGGATTAACTCTGATTGCCACATTAGCGGTTTTGTTAAGGCTCGTTGCTATCTCGGAAATGACTTCAAGCTCCGGAAGCGATTCAACATTGAATGCTGAAATACCCGTGTTAATACCATATATAATTTCCGCATCGGTCTTCCCAACACCGGCAAAAACAATTTTTTGAGGGTCAAAACCTGCCGATATGGCTGCCTTGATCTCACCTCCGCTTACAGCATCAATACCTAAGCCGGCATCATTTATCTGTTCAAGGATAACAGGATTAGCATTAGCTTTCATAGCATAATGCACCTTAAAGTTCGATGCCGGTATAGAACTTTTGATACAGCTCAGAGTTTGTCGGAGTAACTCAAGGTTATAATAATAAAACGGTGTGTCTGCACCGCGGAACAATTCTACGGGAAAATCCATCATATTGGAAAATCGTTTTACAGGACTTATTACTTAAACAACCTCTCGCTCAGTAAGTTCAGCGCTCTAACTTTATCGCTCTTACGGACCAATAGTGAAATATTATAATTGCTGCCTCCGTATGAAATCATTCTTACCGGGATATCTTTCAACGCATTCACCACTTCAGCCTCAAAGCCTCGGTTCTGCCATTCGAGATCACCCACCACACAGATAATTAC
>JAIDQW010000358.1 GCA_029062075.1 Paramuribaculum sp. | reverse complement strand
CCCGCCGCAATCGACCACTCTGCCATCTCTCCAATATATTTTAGGAAGCTCTCTTCCTTTTTTGCTTTGCAAAGGTAAGTATTTATTTTAATCTCTGCAAACAATTTAGTGAAGTATTTTTTGTTTATTTTATAATCAGCTGATAATCCACAATATCGAGAAGTCTTTCAAATTTTAAGCCAACTTCTTTGAAATAGGAAACCGGCTTAAATCCGAGCTTTTCGTGAAATTTGCAGCTATTTGTGTTTTCTGCAGTTATGCATGCAATCAATGAGTGAATACCAGATTTTTTACATTGGGAAATCAGCTCATTCATAAGTTTTGTGCCTACACCGTTATAATAATTTCCCGGTGACAGATATATTGTTGATTCAGCAGTGGCGGAATAGGCAGATTTATCTTTCCATTGATGCACATAGGCATATCCGATAAGTTCATTGCCTGAAACAGCAACGAGGTAGGGATATTTGGTTGAGATGAAGTCGGCTCTCTGTAACATTTCTTTTTCAGAGACAGGCTCATCTTCAAATGTTGCAGTGGTACTAACTATATAATGGTTGTATATGTTAGTGATTTGCTGAATATCAGACGGGGATAATCTGCGAATACAAATATTGTCAACTTGCATCTGTCTATAAATTTTGCCATGTGTAATTCCTTGTTTTTCTGCCTATATTGAGTTTATATTTCATTGAAATATATGGATTTATAAGGTATAACAATGGAATAAGCGGAGCGTGGGAAGGAAGAGACATTGCATCAGTAACTTTCTTCCATTTCAGGGAAAGAGAGATGATGAGAATTGTTGCGATGACAATGGATATCAGAGCCGGCATGAGAGAGGGGAGTCCGGTTATTATAGCTGAGACCGTAGCTATGAGCCAAATCCACCAAATAAAATCATGAAAATCTGAGAGAAGGAAAGGCAAACGTCGAAGTTTTGATTGTGTGAATGTCCTTGAAATTCTTTCAAGATCATAAATCTTAGTAGGATTCTCTTCATGAAGTGTAATCACACTATCCGGGGACAAGTTCACAGCAACATTATGTTTTTTTGCGATTTCACTGATGAAAATATCATCATCTCCGTAATTTAGATTCAAAGTTTCTGAAAATCCCTTGTTGTTGAAAAACAATGATTTTCTATATGCGAGGTTTGAAGAGTCTGCTCCTATCGGTTTCCCTTTAATTGCTTCCGGAATCTTTCTCAACAAAGATTTAACCGTATCAAAAGCTCTTATTTTACCGATACCCGCATCCGTTTGTGTATTTTTGATGACAGTTGTTCCTATCACTATGTCAGCTCCGTT
>JAIDQW010000357.1 GCA_029062075.1 Paramuribaculum sp. | reverse complement strand
AGGCTATTGATATCAACTATATTGATGAAACCGAGTATCCCCGCATCGCAGTGATGTGCCAGAAATGTATAAATATTGTAGCGAACCTGTGGAACACTCCGGAAACAGCCAAATGGAAAGCCGGTGCTCTTGCCATCGGTTCTTCGGAGGCGTGTATGCTTGGCGGACTTGCAGCTCTCAAGAGGTGGAAAGCTCGCCGTAAAGCGGCAGGCAAACCTTATGACAAGCCTAATCTGGTGATGTCAACAGCCTATCAGGTAGTGTGGGAGAAGTTCTGTAACTTCTGGGATATCGAGATGCGTCTCGTGCCGCTGAGTGTGGAGCATCCTACTCTTGATGTTGACGCAGCTATCAAGATGTGTGATGAAACCACAATCTGTGTGGTTCCCATTCAGGGTGTTACATGGACAGGTCTTAACGACGATGTGGAGGCTCTTGATGCCGCACTTGACAAATACAATGCAGAGACAGGCAATGAGGTGTGCATTCACATAGATGCTGCTTCCGGCGGATTTATCCTTCCGTTCCTTGATCCGGACAAGAAGTGGGATTTCCGCTTGAAATGGGTACTCAGCATAAGCACCTCAGGTCACAAGTTCGGGCTCGTTTATCCGGGTCTCGGCTGGGTTGTGTGGAAAGACAAGAAGTATCTGCCCGAAGATATGTCATTTACAGTGAATTATCTCGGTGCCGAGGTTACTCAGGTAGGTCTCAACTACTCACGTCCTGCCGCACAGATTCTCGGTCAGTACTATCAGTTTATCCGTCTCGGTTTCGAAGGTTATAAGAATGTTCAGTACAATTCGCTCCAGGTAGCCGAGTACCTGAAATCCAAGGTAAGTGCAATGACTCCGTTCATGCCATACGCCGACTGCAAGCTTCCTAACCCGATATTTGTATGGCGGATGAAGCCTGAGTACCAGAAAGCCGCGAAATGGACTCTATATGATCTTCAGGATAAGCTCGCCCAGAAAGGCTGGATGATTCCGGCTTACACCATGCCAGCGAATATAGAGACAATGATTGTTATGCGCGCATTGTGCAAACAGGGCTTCAGCCGAGATATGGCAGACCAGCTTATCGCAGATATCGAGTTTGCTGTAGCAGAACTTGAAAAACTGGAATATCCTACTCCTACCCGCATTGCTCTGGAAAAGAATATTCCTTTGAAAGCGCAGGTATTCAATCATACCGGTAAGTAATACTGATATTAACACGATTCCGGCAGGAAACTGTCAAGCGAGGGTTTCCTGCCGGATTTTTTTTACCAGAACAAATGAACATCAACATAACCAAAAGTCAGATAAAGGATGCCGCTCAGCAGGCATACGATTTTGCGAGTAAGGTTACAGGCGGTGAGAATGCGCACTATATTCCTTATCTCGCCAATATAGATTCCAATCTGTTCGGACTCAGCGTGATGCTGCCGGACGGATATAGTGTGAATCTCGGTGATATGTCATATAAATTCGGTATTGAATCGGTGAGCAAGGTGCCGACAGCTATCCTTGCTATGAAGCAGCACTCTCCGGAGGTGGTGATGGAGAAAATCGGTGCGGACGCAACCGGATTGCCGTTTAACTCAATCTTTGCTATTTTGCTTGAAAACCACTCACCATCAACTCCGCTTGTAAATGCCGGAGCAATTTCAGCTTGTTCTATGGTTACTCCCAAGGGCGATTCCGATGCAAAGTGGAAAGCGATAACCGATAATATAACCGACCTTTGCGGCAGTGCTCCTGAGCTGATTGACGAGCTTTACAAGAGTGAGAGTGCAACCAATTTCAATAACCGCGCAATTTCCTGGCTGCTAAAGAACTATGACAGGATATATGACGATACAGACATGAGTCTTGACCTATATACCAGGCAGTGCTCGCTCGGTATCACAACCGAACAGCTTGCGGTGATGGCAGCCACAATAGCGTCTCACGGTGTGAATCCGGTGACCGGCAAACGCATATTTGACGCTGAGATATCTCCTAAAATCACAACTCTTATAGCCACAGTAGGTTTTTATCAGAGTACAGGTAACTGGTTATATACCAGTGGTATTCCTGCGAAGAGTGGCGTTGGCGGCGGAGTGCTCGGTGTGATGCCCGGTCTGTTCGGCATAGCGGCGTTTGCTCCTCCTCTGGATGATGCCGGCAACTCGGTGAAGGCTCAGGCGGCAGTGAAGAAATTCATGGAGATATTAGGTCTGGGAATTATGAACGGCGACCATGTTACAATAACCGACTGATTGAAATCAGTTTTTTATAATTATCTATCAGTTCAACTATAAAAATTTACAACAATGGCAACCTCTACATCAGGCACAGGCGGCACGGTTAAGAAAGCCGCCAAGTTGGGTGTTTTTACCCTGATGATTATGAACATCGTTGCCGTGGTATCGCTTCGAGGGCTTCCTGCTGAGGCGGAGTACGGAATGAGTTCTGCGTTTTATTAACTCTTTGCGGATCTGGTATTTCTGATTCCTGTGT
>JAIDQW010000356.1 GCA_029062075.1 Paramuribaculum sp. | reverse complement strand
GAGGAGGTTGCAATGGTCAATGCTAACGGCTTGGTGACGGCTGTATCACAAGGCGAGGCTATCATTACCGCAACCACCGCTAACGGACTCACAGCCTCCTGCACGGTGACTGTGCTGAAACGGATTATTTATGCGGAAAACATATCGCTGAATATCACCGAGGTGGAACTGACCGAAGGTGAGAGCGTTCAGATTACGGCTACCGTCCTCCCCGACAATGCCGATGACAAGACCGTGGCTTGGAGCAGCAGCGATGAAGCTATCGCCACCGTGGATGCCAACGGCTTGGTAACCGCTATTGCCAAAGGCGAGGCTGTTATTACCGCCAAAACCACTAACGGGCTCACAGCCACCTGCAGACTGACTGTGGTTGAGCATATTGTAATCGTCACTCCCGTTAATCCCGAAAGTATCTCGCTGAATCTCACAGAAGCGGAACTTATCGAAGGAGAGAGCGTTAAGCTCACCGCTACAGTCGCCCCCGACGATGCCGACGACAGGTCTGTGAGCTGGACTTCCGACAACCCCGCTGTTGCCACAGTGGATGCTGACGGCTTGGTGACCGCTGTATCACAAGGCGAGACAACAGTCACCGCAACCACTTCAAACTCACTCGCAGCCAGCTGCCGAATTACCGTAGTGAAAGAGTTCGTGAGGACAAACTCACGCAATACCGTCAGGGTGGAAAACGGCGACATTGTGCTTGACGGGGAAGGCACCGCCGAGGTTTACAACCTCAGCGGCAGACACATAGTAACCTCCGCCAACGGCAGAATCACCGGACTACCCCACGGCATCTACTTCGTCCGCTTCGCCTCCCGCTCTTACAAAATCCGCCTCTGAATAGAAAAATTGTAAAATGCGGATAGCTATATCGTAATCTTTGTTTACCTTTGTACTCTAATTGTAACAAAAGGTAAAAGCTATGCTTACTCAGATTATTAACGCAAAGATTCTCACCCCCTCCGGATGGCTCAAGGACGGCTCGGTGCTTATGCGTGATAACAAGATTCTCGAAGTCACAAACTGTGATCTTGCCGTTATAGGAGCTGAATTGTTTGATGCTAAAGGTATGTATGTAGTACCCGGTGGAGTTGAGATACACTGCCACGGCGGAGGCGGCAGAGATTTCATGGAGGGTACGGAAGACGCTTTCAAAACAGCTGTTCAAACCCACATGAAGCATGGCTCAACCAGTATATTCCCTACGCTTTCAAGCTCATCGGTAGATATGATCAACCGTGCGGCAGAAACCTGCACCAAGCTTATGGAAGAAAAAGACAGCCCGGTGCTCGGCCTTCACCTCGAAGGTCACTATCTGAACGAGAAGATGGCAGGCGGACAGATTCCTGAATACATCAAGAATCCCGACCCTAAGGAATATATACCCATTGTTGAAAACTGGAGTTGCATAAAGCGCTGGGATGCAGCCCCGGAACTACCCGGAGCTATGCAGTTCGGTAAATATATCAGCAGCAAGGGCATCCTCGCCTCTGTTGCCCACACTCAGGCGGAGTACGACGACATTCATGCAGCATGGGAAAACGGCTACACCCACGCCACCCATTTCTACAACGCAATGCCCGGTTTCCACAAACGCCGCGAATACAAATATGAAGGCACCGTGGAGAGCATCTATCTTCATGACGATATGACCGTTGAGGTTGTGGCAGACGGCATTCATGTACCCGCCACCATCCTTCGATTGGTTTACAAGGTTAAAGGTGTGGAGCGCGCCTGTGTCATCACTGACGCACTTGCATGTGCCTGCGCTGAAGAGACCGGTGCTTTCGACCCCAGAGTGATTATTGAGGACGGAGTGTGCAAGCTTTCCGACCGATCTGCGCTCGCCGGCTCAATCGCCACCATGGACCGTCTTATACGCACTCTTGTTCAGCAGGCAGAGATACCGGTGGAAGATGCAGTGCGCATGGCGTCGGAAACACCTGCAAAGATTATGGGTGTTTACGACCGTAAAGGCTCACTCTCAAAGGGTAAGGACGCTGATATATTAATCCTTGACCAGGACCTCAACCTTCGCGCCGTATGGGCTATGGGTAAGCTCGTTGAAGGCACAAACACCCTCTGATAATCAAGTAAACGCACATTCCGCCATAATGAATCCGGTAAAACCAAAAAAGGCTCTCGGTCAGCACTTTCTCACAGACCTGGGAATAGCCCGCAGAATAGCTGAAACACTTGATGACTATAAGGGACTGCCGGTAATGGAAGTAGGTCCCGGAATGGGAGTGCTCACTCAGTTTCTGCTTGAGGCCGGTCACGATGTAAAGGTGGCTGAGGTTGACGGCGAGAGTGTGGAATATCTCAACAAAGAGTTTCCGAAACTACAGGGCAGAATACTTCATCAGGATTTTCTTGCCACAGACCTTGCGGAAATCTATCCCGATGGTGAGAAATTCTGCGTGATAGGCAACTACCCCTACAATATCTCCTCGCAGATATTCTTCCACGTTCTTGACTACAAGGATCAGGTGGTGTGCTGCTCCGGTATGCTTCAGCGTGAGGTTGCCGAGCGTCTGGCAGCAAAGCCCGGTGGCAAGGCGCGGGGAATTCTGAGCGTTCTGCTGCAGGCTTGGTACACGGTTGACTATCTCTTTACTGTGGATGAAAATGTGTTCAATCCACCCCCGAAGGTTAAGAGCGGTGTCATAAAAATGGTCAGAAACAATGTCACTGACCTCGGTTGCAATGAAAAGCTCTTCAAAACCGTTGTGAAAACATCGTTCGGACAACGCCGCAAAACCTTGCGCAACTCACTGCGCGGACTATCTGCCCAGGGAGTAGCACTGCCTGACATACCCATGATGGCTCTCCGCCCCGAGCAGCTCAGCGTAGAGCAGTTTATCGAACTAACCAATATAATCGAAAGCACAAGAGAGCAAGCCTGATGAAGGAATATACTCCCGAATATCTTGAACATATCCGCGAGATTATTGACCGCGGCGACGTTGAGGCGGCACGCGCCGAGCTTGCCGACCTGCACCCAGCTGACATAGCCGAACTGTATCAGGAGCTCAACCTTCAGCAGGCAGAATTCCTGTATCATCTGCTGGACGGTGATACCGCTGCCGATGTGCTTATGGAGCTTGACGAGGATGATCGCCGCAAGCTTCTCAGCAATATGCCCGCCGAGGAGATCGCCAAGCAGTTTAT
>JAIDQW010000355.1 GCA_029062075.1 Paramuribaculum sp. | reverse complement strand
CGTCAATATGGGTAGCATATCCGGCAAGAGCTTCGTCAATAGAGTTATCAACCACCTCATAAACAAGATGGTGCAATCATTTAACACTGATGTCGCCTATATACATAGCCGGACGCTTGCGCACAGCCTCCAGCCCTTCAAGAACTTGAATATTACTTGCGCTATAAACTTCTTCTTTTTCTGCCATTGGAATGAACTAAAATTTCATTACAAAGTTAATTATTTTTTTTGGCAGCGCAAAAAAATGAGTTTATATAATTAAGGTGTATTTTAAGAATTCAAAACTTTATCTGTATCGTATAATTCCTCGTAAAGCATTTTTTTGAAATCCCTGCTCCACCAAACATCATTACGCATGTTTTTTATCGCTTCACTCAATTTACCATTAGTAATACCATATTCACCATTCTTAGCTGCATATACCAAAGTGTCGTGAAGCAACTTTGCCGTACTCTTCTGAGTTGACTCCTTAATCCATCCCTCAGATCCCGCAATACACATTTTTTCAACAGCGAATGTCATGATTTCGGCAATAGCTTCCGAATCAGCATTCAAACTGACAATATCCTTAATATACCTTTTGATTTTTGTCATTCTCGGGCGTGGGCGTGTTCTCTGGCGTCTGGAAACCTCTTTGACTATAGCAGCTTTTGCTTTATTCATTTTGGAGTCAATATCTCCACTGACCCAGAATTCCAGATATTCCCTGGCTTCGGGGCGGGCAGAATGCAAATCAAGAATCATTTCTATAATTTGATCTTTGTCAAGATTCTGAAGCGCTTTTTTTACTGTGGTCTTTGACATAGGATATGACGATATTAAAACGGAGAGACGTTTCAAGGATAAGCGTCCCTCCGTTTTATAACTGTTACATATAATATTTAGTTTTCGCTTTTAGCCGGTTCTTCTTTAAGCCATTTATCAAGCCAGCGGAAGAAAACTCTCTGCCACATTACAGAATTCTGAGGCTTAAGAATCCAATGATTTTCATCCGGGAAAATCAGCATCTCAGCAGGTACACCGCGTAGCCTTGCCGCATTGAAAGCCATCATGCCCTGAGAAGCGAGTATTCTGAAATCGTACTCTCCATGAGTTATGAGAATGGGGGTATCCCATTTGTCAACAAACTTATGAGGAGAATTTGCAAATGAATTTTGTGCCACAGCGTTTGATTTATCCCAGAACGGACCGCCTAAATCCCAATTAGCAAACCACATCTCTTCTGTTTCCAAATACTGGGCCTCTGTGTTGAAAATTCCGGCATGTGCAATGAATGCAGCAAATCTTCCTTCGTGATGACCGGCAAGCCAATACACTGAGAAACCTCCATAACTTGCCCCGACAGCACCTATACGTGTGGCATCAATGTATTCTTCGTTCTTCATGTCGTCAACTGCACTCAAATAATCGCGCATATTCTGACCTCCGTAATCTCCGGAGATCTGTGCGTTCCATTCAGTTCCGAATCCGGGAAGACCACGACGGTTGGGTGCAATTACGATATATCCGTTAGCTGCCATGAGAGCCAAATTCCACCGATAGCTGAAGAACTGACTTACGGCAGACTGAGGTCCTCCCTGGCAATAAAGAAGGGCAGGGTATTTCTTGGTAGGGTCAAAATTTGGAGGATAAACCACCCATGTTGTCATTAATTTCCCGTCAGTTGTAGGAACCAAGCGTTTTTCAACTGAAGGCATGTCAATAGCTTCAAGAATAGCCTTATTTACCTCAGTCAACTGAGTGATATTTCCATTATTGACTGAGTAGATTTCATTTGGCTGAACCATAGAGTGACGCATAGTGAGCAGAGAACCGTCTGCGAGTGGTGCCAATGACTGATAATCGAATACCCCTTCAGCAATTACTTTAACTTCTTTGTCTGACAAATTTATGTTGAAAATTGGGGTAACACCATCCTTAGGAGCTATGAAATAAATAGATTTAGAATCGGGTGCCCACGCGATGGCATCAGCAGTATAATCCCAATCAGTAGTTAAATCAGTTTTCTCAGAAGTTTCAACATTCATGATAAATATGCGATTCTTATCACTCTCATAACCATCATGCTCCATGCTTAACCAAGCAACATATTTTCCATCAGGAGAGAAGGCGGGGGCAGTGTCGTAGCCCATCATTCCTTCGGTCATATTAGTAGTGGAACCAGTTTCAATGTCGTAAACATAAAGGTCGGAATTAGTAGAAAGTGCATATTCCATGCCGGTCTTTTTTCTGGAGACATATATAAGCTTGCTCCCATCGGGTGACCATGCAAACGACTCAATACCACCGAAAGGTTTCATCGGGGCTTCAAAAGGCTCGTCAGCCATAATGTCTTTAACATCAGTAACCTCCTTACCATTAAATTTACCTAGGAGGGGGTGTGGTATTTCGGTAACCCATTCATCCCAGTGCTTGTACATGAGGTCGTCAATGAGTTTTCCTGTAGCGTCAGGCAGATCGGGATAAATATCCTTCGCATCGCGTGAATATTTAACCGACCCGATCATCACTACCTTGCTGCCATCGGGAGAAAAAAGGAATCCGGAAATTCCGTTTTCTACATTACTTACGGCAGCTCTACCACTTCCGTCTGCATTCATAACCCAAAGCTGAGTCTTACCGTCAACCGGAGACATGAATGCGATTTTCTTTCCGTTTTCAATCCAGACAGCTTCGCTTTCGCTGCCTGGTGTAGATGTCAGCCTGCTTTTTTCAGACCCATCGAGGTTCATTACATATAAATCAGCGTTGCTCTTATTCTGTTCAACACTCTCATAGGAAACACTGTAAAGAACTTTCCCGTCAGGAGAAACAACAGGAGCACCAACACGTCCGAATGCTTCGAGAACTTCTGTTGTATATTGTCTGTCAGAAGGAACCCAACCGGATTTGTCAATAATTTCGCCTTTTTCCTCAGAGGTGCCGGAGCACGAGGTGGCAAGCATAGCAATTGCCATTGGAATAATGGTTTTTTTCATTGAAGATTATATTAATTAATGTTTCTTATATCGATTGTTTAACTGATGCTTTCCGGTAAAACTGTTAGGGAAAAGTTGTGAGATGAGATCATTCCGTTTCAAACGTTGAAGCGATTTAATAATCTGGGGCCGGTAAGTTTTGTCATACCAGAAAAAATATTGACGCTGGGCGAGTTTTTCCTCCGGCTTGGTGGCGCAGAACACTCTTTCACCTGTGTATGGATGTATCCCCGAATAATATATCTCAGTAGCCAGAGTCATAGGAGTTGGGGTAAAATCCTGTACCTGCTCAAGGTGCATGTCAAGGTTCTTGGTCTTAACAGCGAGCTCAGCCATATCAATTTCAGTGCATCCGGGATGACTTGAAATAAAATAGGGGATAAGTTGCTGTTTCATTCCGCACTTGCGGTTAACTCCGTCAAATATTTTTTTGAAATCATAAAACAGGGTGAAAGATGGTTTTCTCATTATATTGAGTACGCTATCTTCTGTATGTTCAGGAGCTACCTTAAGCCTTCCGCTAACATGTTTCTCTATTAATTCTTCATTGTATTTTCTGTTAGCGGAATCAATACTGCGGTCACCTGTCGGATGCATTGATAAGTCGTAGCGCACCCCGCTTCCGATAAATGATTTTTTAATTCCTGGAATAGCATCTACGCTGTGATACAAGTCCAAAAGCGGTGAATGGTCGGTATTGAGGTTGGGGCAAGGCTTTGGATGGAGGCAAGATGGTTTAATGCACTTTTCGCAAACTTCTATATTTTTACCTCTCATGCCCCACATATTAGCAGAAGGGCCGCCCAAATCACTGATATATCCTTTGAAATCAGGCATCTGAGTAACTTTCTTAACCTCAGATAGTATGGATTGCTTGCTCCTTGAAGCAATAAATTTGCCTTGATGAGCGGAAATGGTACAGAATGAGCATCCTCCAAAACAGCCTCTGTGCATGCACACAGAGTGGCGAATCATTTCGTACGCCGGGATAGTTTTGCCAAAATATCTCGGGTGAGGAAGGCGTGTGTAAGGCAAGTCAAAGGAAGCATCAACATCTTCTGTTGAAAGAGGAGGCAACATCGGATTTACCTTTACTACTTTATCACCATGCCGTTGCCATAGAACAGCTCCGTTCATTCTGTTGCTCTGCTGTTCTATGTGCATGAAATTCCGAGACTGTTTACTCTTATCTCTGATGCAATCTTCAAATGAACTCAGAATGATATTATTTTCGTCAGCATCAGGGGTTTGGGAAGAGGGAAGTAATAAGACGGTTTGGGGTACTTCTTTTATCTCATTTATTGGAGTACCGGATTCAAGCTGATTGGCAATTTCAACAATCGTCTTCTCTCCCATTCCGTAGATAACCATGTCAGCAGCGATATCATGCATGATAGACGGTCTAAGTCTATCATGCCAATAATCATAGTGTGAAAGGCGACGGAGGGACGCTTCTATTCCACCGGCTATAACAGGGATATCAGGATAAAGTTTCTTAAGAATTTCGGAGTAAACAACAGTTGGATAATCCGGGCGTGCTCCATGTCTCCCGCCCGGTGTGTAAGCA